>NZ_JBQLZP010000374.1:0-3091 GCF_052168335.1 Roseicyclus sp.
CCGCCCGTCCGAGGGCGGGCCTCGGCGAGGCGACGGCTGACGGCGACATCCCCCCCGAGACGGCCTCCGATGCCCCACAGACCCCCCGAACCCAAGGAGCACAGCATGCACATCCCCGGAACAGCCGTCGTCGCGGGTGGAACCGCGGGCGTCGGACGCGCCACCGTCGACGCGCTCATCGCCGAGGGCTACCGCGTCGGCGTCCTCGCCCGCGGCCGCGCGCGCCTCGCCGAGGTCGCGGCCCGCCATGGCGAGCGCGTCATGACCATCCCCTGCGACGTGGGCGAGGCGCGCGACGTCTCCCGCGCCGGCGCCGCCGTCGAGGAGGCGCTCGGCCCGATCGTCGTCTGGGTCAACTGCGCGATGCTCACCAGCTTCTCGCCCTTCGAGGCCATGGCTCCGCAGGAATTCGACCGGATCGTGAAGACGACCTTCCTCGGCACCGTGAACGGCACGCGCGCGGCGCTGTCGCTGATGAAGCGGCGGGGCGAGGGCCGGATCGTCAACGTGGGCTCGGGCCTCGCCTACCGGCCGGTGCCCTTCCAGTCGGCCTATTGCGCCTCGAAGCACGCCATCAAGGGCTTCACCGAATCCATCCGCTCCGAGCTCATTCGCGAGGGGTCGGAGATCACGCTCGGCATGGTGCAGCTCCCCGCGCTGGACACGCCGCAGTTCGACTGGGCGCGCAACCGCCTCGACCGCAAGCCGCAGCCCGCGCCGCCGATCTATCGCCCCGAGCTCGCCGCGCGCGCTGTCCTGAAGGCCGTGCGCGAGGGCAGCCGCGAGCTCTTCGTCGGCCGCTCGGTGCCGCAGCTCGTCCTCGGCACGATGGTCCTGCCCGGCTGGCTCGACCGCAAGATGGCCGACGCGGGCGGCGAGCTGCAGATGTCGGACCGCCCCGAACCGGGCGGCAGGCCCGACAACATCGACGCGCCGGTCGAGGGGATGGCCTCGGACGCCCATGGCAGCTACGGCGACCGGGCCCTCGATGGCGGCCTCGTCCTCGACGCGGACCTCGCGCGCAAGGCCGTCTTCCTCGGGCTGCCCGTGGCGGCGCTGGGGCTCGGCCTCCTCCTCGGGCGGGCGCTCGCGGAACCGGGGCGCAGGCGCAGGGGTTGAAGAGGCACCCGGAAACTCCGACCCACGAGGCCCCCCGCATGTCCCAGCCCCGCTCCATGCCCGCGCAATCCCAGGACCGGATGCCGGCCGACGAGTACAAGATGGAGCCCGCGCCCGACTGGCACCCGCGCCACCCCGGCGTCGGCAAGCTGAAGGGCAAGCGCGCCATCGTCACCGGCGGGGACAGCGGCATCGGCCGCGCCGTCGCCGTGCTCTTCGCGCGCGAGGGCGCGGACGTGGGCATCGTCTACCTGGCCGAGGACCGCGACGCCGAGGAGACGGTCGAGGCGATCCGGGCCGAGGGCGCCAAGGCCTACGCGCTCAGGGCCGACCTCGGCCGCCATGACGACGCCTTCCGCGCCGTGGCCGAGCTGACCGAGAAGCTCGGCGGCCTCGACATCCTGGTGAACAACGCCGCGATGCAGTGGAACGCCGAGGACATCCGCGACATCTCGGAGGAGCAGCTCCGCCGCACGATGGACAGCAACGTCATGGGGCCGTTCTTCTGCACGCAGGCGGCGCTCGGGCACCTTCCCGACGGCGGCGCCATCGTCTTCACGGCGAGCGTCAACGCCTTCAAGGGCAATTCCCACCTCGTCGACTACTCGGCGACGCGGGGCGCCATCACGGCCTTCTCGCGCTCCATGGCGCAGCAGCTCGCGCCGCGCGGCATCCGCGTGAACTGCGTGGCGCCCGGGCCCGTCTGGACGCCCTTCATCCCCGGCTCCATGCCGCCCGAGATGGTCGAGGGCTTCGGCGACCACGTGATGATGGGCCGCCCCGGCCAGCCCTGGGAGATCGCCACCTCCTACCTTTTCCTCGCCTCCGACGACGGCAGCTACTTCACGGGCCAGACGCTGCACCCGAACGGCGGCACGATCGTCGGAAGCTGACGCCATGGCACGCCGCGGCCCATGGCCCGAGCATCCGGTCGTCTACCACGTCTACCCGCGCTCCTTCGCCGACAGCTCCGGGCACGGCGAGGGCGACCTGCGCGGCATCGCCGAGCGGCTCGACCACGTCGCGTCCCTCGGCGTCGACGCGATCTGGCTCTCGCCCTTCTACGTCTCGCCCTTCGTGGACGGCGGCTACGACGTGGCCGACCATTGCGCGGTCGATCCCCGCTTCGGGACGATGGCCGACTTCGACCGGCTGGTGGCCCGCGCGCACGAACTCGGTCTTCTCGTCCTGATCGACCAGGTCTTCAACCACACCTCCGACACGCACGAGTGGTTCCGCCGCTCGCTCGCCCGCGAGGAGGGCTATGCCGACCTCTACGTCTGGGCCGACGCCAGGCCCGACGGCGGCCCGCCGAACAACTGGATCGCCTTCTTCGGCGAGCCCGCCTGGCGCTGGCACCCCGAGCGCGGGCAGTACTGCCTGCACAAGTTCCTCGCCTGCCAGCCCTGCCTCGATCACCACCACCCGCGCGTCCACGAGCGGCTCGAGGCGATCACCCGCTTCTGGCGCGCGCGCGGCGTCGACGGCTTCCGCTACGACGCGGTGACGAGCTTCTTCCACGACGAGGGGCTCGCCGACAATCCGCCCGCGACCGAGGCGCAGAAGGCGCGCACGCCCGGACCGCCGAACAACCCCTTCACCCACCAGCACCACGAGAACGACGTGCTGCCGACGCTCTGCGCGGGCTTCGTGCGGACGATCCGCGGCTGGGCGGGCGAGGACGCCTGGCTCCTGGGCGAGATCAACGCGGGCCCGGGCTCGGTCGAGGTGACGAAGGCCTTCACGCAAGAGGGCGGCCTCGACGCGGGCTATACCTTCGACCTCGCCGAGCGCGGCCTGACCGCGCCGGTCCTGCGCGAGATTCTCGACCGGCTGGAAGGCAGGGACGGCCTCGCCTGGTGGCTCTCGAGCCACGACGTGCCGCGCCACGTCTCCCGCCTCGGCGACGGCAGCGCGCGGGACGCCCGGCTCTTTGCAGCACTCCTCCTGGCGCTGCCGGGTCCGGTGATCC
>NZ_JBQLZP010000375.1:0-12819 GCF_052168335.1 Roseicyclus sp.
CAGCGACTACCTGCTCAAGCCGATCGATCCCCAGGATCTGCGCCGCACAATGCTGTCAGTGACGATGGCCGCGTGACGGGCAGCTACCTCCACGGCATGTTCCGCGACGACGCCTTCCGCGCCGCCTGGCTCGCGGGGTTCGGTGTGGCGGCGGCGGGCACCGCCTACGAGGCGGAGGTCGAGGCCGCGCTCGACGGCCTCGCCGCGCACATGGAGGCGCATCTCGACGTGGCAGGCCTCCTCGCCGCCGCGCGCTGAGGTCTCACCCCCGGTCAGCCGCCGATCAGCCCCCGGTCAGCCCCCCGGTCAGCCCCCCGGTCAGCCCCCCGGTCAGCCCCCAGGCGGCCCCCAGTCGGCCCCCGGTCAGCCCCCGGTCAGCCCCCGGTCAGCCCTCGATCAGCGTCCGCATCTCGGCGAGTTTTTCGGCCACCAGCGCCGCGTCGCCCCGCGCCTCGATGTTGAGGCGCAGCAGCGGCTCGGTGTTCGAGGCCCGGAGGTTGAAGCGCCAGGCCCCGAAGTCGAGCGACAGCCCGTCGGTGTCGTCGCGCCCCTCGGCCTTCGGCGCGTATTCCGCCTCGATCTTCGCGATCATCGGCCCGGTGTCCTCCACGCGGAAGTTCACCTCGCCCGAGGAGGGGTAGGCCGCGCGCCGCTCGGCCATCACGTCCTTCAGGCTCTCGCCCCGGCGGCAGAGCAGTTCCACCACGAGGAGCCAGGGGATCATGCCCGAATCGCAGGCCATGAAGTCGCGGAAGTAGTGGTGCGCCGACATCTCGCCGCCGTAGACGGCGCCGGTGTCGCGCATCACCTGCTTGATGTGGCTGTGGCCGCAGCGCGACTGGATCGCCTTGCCGCCCATCTTCGCCACGATCTCCTGCGTCGCCCAGATGACGCGGGGGTCGTGGACGATCTTCTCGCCCGGCTCCTTGGCGAGGAAGGCCTCGGCCAGGAGGCCCACGACGTATTCGCCGGGGATGAAGCCGCCCTCGTGGTCGAAGAAGAAGCAGCGGTCGAAGTCGCCGTCCCAGGCCACGCCGATATCCGCGCCGTGGGCGACCACGGGGTCCGCCGTCTTGGGCTGGTTCTCGTCCAGCAGCGGGTTCGGGATTCCGTTGGGGAAGCTGCCGTCGGGCACGTGATCGACGCGCACGAATTCCAGCGGCGCGCCCGCTTGCGCGAGCGCTTCGGCGATGGCGTCGAAGGTCGGACCCGCGGCGCCGTTCCCGGCATTCACCAGCACCTTCATGGGCGTGAGTGCCGAGACGTCGACGAACTCCATGAGCTTCGCCACGTAGGCCGCGCGGGTGCCCGAGACGTCCGTGACCTTGCCGCCCGCGCCCACGGGGGCGAAGCCGCCGCTCTCGGCCAGGGCCTTGATCGCGGCCATGCCGTCGTCGTTGCCGATGGGCGCGGAGCCCCGCTGCACCATCTTCATCCCGTTGTAGTCCATCGGGTTGTGCGAGGCGGTGACGCAGATGCCGCCGTCCGCATCGAGGTGCGTCACGGCGAAATAGGTCTCCTCCGTTCCCGAAAGCCCGAGGTCCAGCACCTCGACGCCCGCGTCCACGAGGCCCTTCGCCAGCGCCTGCGACAGTTCCTCCGAGGAGGGGCGCACGTCGCGGCCGATGACGACGCGCGACGCCTTCAGCACCTCGGCGAAGGCGCGGCCGACGCGGTAGGCGATGTCGGGGTTGAGTTCCTCCCCGAGCCTCCCGCGGATGTCGTAGGCCTTGAAGCAGGTGAGCGGTTTCGTCAGGGCGTCCATGGGGTCTCCGTGCGCGGGCAAGGGGTCGGCCCTTCCTCTAGCCGATCCGCCGCGGCCGATCCACCCGGACGCTTGGCCAGCCCGCGCTTTGCGCTAGGCTATGCCCCGCAGGCATCCCGGAGGCCCAATGCTGATCGTCGCCCCCGACACGATCGTGAACGCAGGCGTCCTCGAGACGCGGTCGCTGCCGAAGAAGTTCCTCGGCCGCGTCCAGCTCGTGCCGCGCGGGGGCGGGGTCGGCCTCTGGCTGCGGTTCCTCGTGGAGATGCAGTTCCTGCGCTACATGGTGGCGCTGGTGCCCTTCATCGCCATCCCGCTCATGTCGAACGATCTCGCGCTGCCGGTGACGCAGGCGCCGCTCGCCATGCTCGTGGTGATCGCGGTGATCGAGCTGAAGGTGCTGCGCCTGTCCAAGGGCGCGCGCGAGCGGCTGATGTCGGCGGACGAGGCGGCGCGGCGGCTCGACACCTTCGGGTTTCGTGCCAAGGCGGCGCTGCGCAGGATCGCGGCGCGGCGCGACCTGTCGGAGGGGGAGATCATGCTGGTGCTCGAGCAGTCGGAGCTGGCGCGCGTCTCGCCGCTCACGCTCGTCTCGGTGCAGTCGGGCACGCCCGAGCCCCACGTCCTCGCCCTCGACGCCGAGGAGCGGCGCATCCTGGCGGAGACGCTCTTCGACGCCGAATTGACCGAGCGGATGCTGCACGCGGCCAACCTGCGCGAGGACAAGGTGATCCGCGAGGTCCGGATCGAGACGCGCGGCGTCTCGGCCCATGCCCGCCTCGCGGCCTGGCTCGACCGGCGCGGGCAGGACGCGCCCGAACCGGCGGGGGCCTGAGGCGATGGCGGTGAACGCGCGGGCGATCCCGGCGGGCGAGGCGCTGAAGGTGCTGGAACAGGGCTGGGCCGCGCAGGCCGCGGGCGCGCTCACGGCGAGCTGGATGCTCCACGGGCGGCCCGGCGTCGGCAAAACGGAGCTGGTCCAGACGCTCGCCGCGCGCAAGGCGGCGGAGCTCTACGACCTGCGCCTCACGACGATCGAGCCGCAGGACCTGCGCGGGCTGCCCTTCTACGACCACGGCACGGGGCGCACCGTCTGGTACCGGCCCGAGGACCTGCCGGACGATCCCGCGCGCCCCGCGATCCTGTTCCTCGACGAGCTGACCGCGGCGGCCCCGACGCTCCAGCCAACGGTGTATGGTCTCCTGCAGGAGCGCCGCGTGGGCCGGCACCGCCTGCCCGACAGCGTCTTCATCGTCGCCGCGGGCAACACGGTGGAGGACGGCGCCATCGCCTACGAGATGGGCACCGCACTGTCGGACCGGCTGATCCACATGATCGTGCAGGCCGACGCCGAGGACTGGCTGACGTCCTACGCGCCCGGCGCGGGCATCCATCCGACGGTCGCGGCCTTCCTGCGGGCACGCCCCGACCTCCTCGAGACGACGGAGGACGCGCTGCGCCGCGGCCACGCCATCGCCTGCACGCCGCGAAGCTGGACCCGCGTGAGCCGGATCATGGCGGCGGTGCCGGACCGCTCCGCCCGCGCGGTGATGATCGCGGGCACCGTGGGCGAGGCGGCCGCGGCGGAGTTCGCGCTGATCGCCGACGAGATCGAGGCCTCCGTCCGCGTGGCCGAGATGCTCGAGACGCCACGCCGGGACCGAACGGAATTGTATCCTCCAACGCTGCATGGTCTGACCGCGCTGATCTACGGCCTGACCGGCGCCGTCGATGAACGGAGCCTGCCCGCCGCCATCGAGATCCTGGCCGACATGCGCCGCCTCGACAGCCCGGCCTTCCGCGCCCTGCCGCTCTCGGAACTGGCGAGCTTCGGCTTCGAGCTCCTGATCGGGCGGGCGCTCGAGCGGGGCTGGCAGGAGGTTTTCGCCCGCTCCGACGCCTATGCCGACTACGCGCGGGAGCGGGAGTCGGTCGGGCTGTGACGCGCCACTCGACCCGCGCCGCCCGCGCGCTGGCGCATCTGGGCGAGGTCGATCCAGCGCTCGCCGTCCTCGCGCTCTGGTGCGGCCACCGGGACGGCGAGGGGGCGACGCGCACGCAGGGCGATACAGTGGTGTATGGTCCGGGGTTCGAGCGTCTCGGCCTGCCCGAGCAGGTGGGCCTTGCCGCGCACCACGTCCTCCACGTCGCGCTGCGCCACGCCCACCGGCAGGCTGGCCTCGCCGAGCGGTTGGGCGACCGTTTCGACGCCTCGCTCTACGGCCTCGCCGCGGACGGGATCCTCAACGAGACGCTGATCCTCGCCGGTCACGCGCTGCCCCGTCCGGCCGTGACGCTGACCGACCTCCTGTCCGAGATCGGCAAGCCCGCGAAATCGCCCGTCGCGGCGCTGGCCGACTGGGACGCCGACCGCCTCGCCATGCTGCTCCACTCCGACCCGAAACTGGCCGAGAAGGCCCGCGAATGGGGCGCCATGCGCGGTTTCGCGCAGGACCTCAGCCTCGGCGAGCCCGACGATGCTGGCGAACGGCAGAAGACGGCGGACTGGCGCAACCAGCTTCTCCGCGCGCTCGAGGCGGGGCGGAAGGCGGGGTCGGGGATCGGGCGGCTCGGCGCGATCCTCGCCGACATGGCGCCCGCCGGGACGCCCTGGGAGGTGCACCTGCGCGGGCTTCTGGCGAAGGCGCTGATCGACCGGCCGCGCCCCTCGCACCGGCGCCCCGCCGCGCGCTGGGCCGCGATGCTGGCCGAGGCGCAGGCGCGCGGCGGGCCGGAGCCCGCCTATCAGCCGGGACAGGCGCGGACCTCCGACCGGCCCCGCATCGCCATCGGCCTCGACACCTCCAGCTCCGTCGACCCGCTCACCCTGTCGCTGTTCCTCGCCGAGACGGAGGGCATCGTCCGCCGCACCGGGGCGGAGGCGCATCTGCTCGCCTTCGACACCGAGGTGCACGAGGCGCGCCGACTGGACAGCGCTGCATGGTCGGGGCTGCGCGGCATGGCCCTGCGGACGGGTGGCGGGACGGACTTCGCGCCCGTCCTCGCGGCGGCGGGGCGCCTCGCGCCCTCGATCGCGGTCATTCTGACCGACCTCGACGCGGCCTTCGGCCCGCCGCCCGCCTGTCCCGTCCTCTGGGCCGTGCCGGGGCGGAACCCCGTGGCGCCGCCGCCCTTCGGACGGGTCCTCCGGATCGGCGACCTCTAGACCTCCACGGTCTCGCGCGCCTCGCTCTCGCGCTGGGCGGTTTGCCAGCCGGGCGCGATCCAGGGCTGGCGGTTGTCGCGGGGCAGGGGGTCGCGCCCGAGGATGTGGTCCGCCGCCTTCTCGCCCACCATGATCGAGGGGGCGTTGGTGTTGCCGTTGGTGACGAGCGGGAAGACCGACGAATCGGCCAGCCGCAGCGCCTCGACCCCGATGACGCGGGCCTGCGGGTCGACGACCGCGCCGGGATCGTCGCGCCGGCCCATCCGGCAGGTGCCGCAGGGGTGATAGGCGCTTTCGGCATGGTCGCGGATCGCGGCGTCGAGGGCTTCGTCGGACAGGACGTCCGCGCCCGGCAGGAGCTCCTCGCCCGCGTAGCGCGTCATCGGCTCCTGCCGGAAGATCTCGCGCGTGAGGCGGATCGCGCGGCGGAACTCGACCCAGTCCTCCTCGTGGCTCATGTAGTTGAAGAGGATCGAGGGGGGCGCCGCCGGATCGGCGGAGACGAGTTCGACCCGCCCCCGGCTCTTCGAGCGCATCGGGCCCACATGCGCCTGGAAGCCATGCGCCCGCGCCGAGGCCGTGCCGTCGTAGCGGATCGCGATGGGCAGGAAGTGGAACTGGATGTCGGGGTACTCGATCCCGGCGCGCGAGCGGATGAAGCCGCAGGCCTCGAACTGGTTCGATGCGCCGAGCCCCTTGCGCGCGAGCAGCCATTGCGCGCCGACCCAGGCCTTGCCCCAGAGGCTCCAGTAGGGATTGAGGCTGACCGGCTCCCGCGCGGCGTACTGGACGTAGAGCTCGAGGTGATCCTGGAGGTTCCGGCCCACGCCCGCGCGGTCCGCGACGACTGGAATTCCCTTCTCGACCAGATGCCTGCCGGGGCCAATTCCACTCAGCATTAGAATTTTCGGCGAATTGATCGCACCGGCGGCGAGGATCACCTCCGCCCGCGCGCGCAGCACCTTCCCGCCGGCGAGGCGGACCCCCGTGGCGCGGCCATGCTCGATCTCGATCCGCTCGACGAGGCCACGGACGATCCGGGCCTTGCCGGTCGCGACCGCGGGGCGCAGGTAGGCGTCCGCCGCCGACCAGCGTCGCCCCTGCCAGATCGTGCGCTCGAAGGCGCCGAAGCCCTCCTGCCGCTCGCCGTTGTAATCGTCGGTCACGCCATAGCCCGCCGCGGCGCCCGCATCGATAAAGGCCTGGAAAAGCGGGTTTTTCCGCTCGCCCCGCGTGACGTGGAGCGGCCCTTCGCGGCCCCGCCACGAGGCCTCGCCGGTGTCGCCGTGCCAGCGTTCCATCCGGCGGAAGTACGGCAGGACGTCGGCATAGCCCCAGCCGTCGGCGCCCATCTCGGCCCAGGTGTCGAAGTCGCGGGCATGGCCGCGCACGTAGATCATGCCGTTGATCGAGGAGGAGCCGCCGATCACCTTGCCGCGCGGGCAGGTCATCCGCCGTCCGCCCATATGCGGCTCGGGGTCGGTGACGTAGCCCCAGTCGTAGCGGCGCATGTTCATCGGGTAGGAGAGCGCGCCGGGCATCCGGATGAAGGGCCCCGCGTCGCTGCCGCCGTGCTCGACGACCAGGACGGAGCGCCCGGCCTCGGCCAGCCTGTAGGCCATGGCGCAGCCCGCCGAGCCCGCGCCGACGAGGACGTAGTCGGCCTCCATCAGCTCTGCCTCCGTGCCTGTGGATGGTTGGAACACCGCGACGCAACCGATTGATTCAACTCTGCGGACTCCCGATCCTTCATGTGGACAAACCTGTGCATCAGTAGGCCGCCTGCACCGGGGACATGCCGACATAGACTGTCTTCGGCTCGGAATAGGCCTCGAGCGCGGCGCGGGAGTTCTCGCGCCCGACGCCCGATCCCTTCATGCCGCCGAAGGGCACCTCGACGGGGGTGAGGTTGTACTGGTTGATCCAGACCGATCCGGCTTCGATCCGGCCGACCACGCGATGCCCGCGCGCGAGGTCGCGCGTGAAGACGGCGCCCGACAGGCCGAGGTCGGTGGCGTTGGCGCGGGCGACCACCTCCTCCTCGGTGTCGAAGTCGAGCACGGACATCACGGGGCCGAAGATCTCCTCGCGCGCGATGGTCATGTCGTCGGTGACATCGGCGAAGATCGTGGGCTGGACGTAGCAGCCGGGCCGGTTCAGACGGTTGCCGCCATGGACGAGGCGGGCGCCCTCGGCCTTGCCGATCTCGATGTAGCGCAGCACGATCTGCAACTGCTCCTCGCTGACCATCGGCCCGAAATTCGTCGCCTCCTCGCGGGGATCGCCGATCACGGCCTTCGAGACGCGCTCGGCCAGACGGGTCAGGAAACGCTCCTTGATGCCGCGCTGGAGGAACACCCGCGTGCCGTTCGAACAGACCTGCCCCGACGCGAAGAAATTCGCGTTGATCGACGCGGAAATGGCGCTTTCGAGGTCGGCGTCGTCGAACACGATGAGGGGCGACTTGCCGCCGAGTTCCATCGTGACGTGCTTCATCTGCGCGGCGGCGGCGGCGTAGACCTTCTTGCCCGTCTCGGCCGAACCGGTGAGCGAGACCTTGGCGACGCGGGCGTCCTCGACCAGCGCGCGGCCGACGGTGCCAGCGCCCTGCACCACGTTGAAGACGCCGGGAGGCGCCCCGGCCGCGGTCAGGATTTCTGCAAGTTTCAGGGCGCTTAGCGGTGTCTGTTCGCTCGGTTTGAAGACCATCGTGTTGCCGCAGATCAGCGCCGGCGCGGCCTTCCACGCGGCGACCTGCGTGGGGTAGTTCCAGGCGCCGAGCCCGACGCAGACGCCGAGCGGCATCCGCACCGTGTAGGCCCAGTCGCCGCCGAGCGGGATGTGCTCGCCCGTCAGCGTGCCGGCCAGACCGCCGAAATACTCCAGCGCGTCGGCGGCCGAGGTGGCGTCGGCCACCAGCGTCTCCTGGATCGGCTTGCCGGTGTCGAGGGTCTCGAGCTCGCTCAGCTCGCGGTTGCGGGCGCGGATGATGTCGGCGGCGCGGCGCAGCACGCGGCCGCGCTCCACCGGCATCAGCGCGGCCCAGGGGCCCTGCGCGGCCTTGGCGGCGGCGAGGGCGGCCTCGATTATGGCGGGCGTCGCCTCGTGCAGGCGCGCGATCTCCTCGCCGGTGCCGGGGAAGACGACGGGCAGGGCGGCGCCCGCGGTGTCGTCCAGATAGGCGCCGTTCACGTAGTGGCTGGCTTTCGGCTGTGCGATCATCATTCCCCCCTCGGGAAGCGCTGGCTTCCTTCCAGCACGTTCAGGTCCATGTGGTTGCGCATGTACCGCTCGCTCGCGTCGCGCAACGGCTGGAAATCCCACGGAAAATAGGCGCCGTTCCGGAGCGCCTCGTAGACCGTCAGCCGCCGCGCCTGGCTGTCGCGAACCTCGGCGTCGAAGGCCTCGAGGTCCCAGCGGGCGGCGGCCATGACGCGGAAGCGCTCGAGCGTTCCGGCATGGGCGGGGTCTTCGGCGAGGTTCGTCAGCTCGTGGGGATCGGCCTCGAGATCGAAGAGCTGCTCGGGGTCGACGGCGCAGTTGGTGTATTTCCAGCGCCCGGCGCGCAGCGCGACCAGGGGCGAGACGCTGGCCTCCGCGGCGTATTCCATGGCCACCGGGCTCACGCGACGGCGGCCCGAGGCGAGCGAAACGAGGCTTTCGCCGTCGGTCCAGGGCATGACCTCGGCCATCGAGACGCCGGCGAGGTCGCAGAGCGTCGGGCAGAGGTCGATGGTGGAGACCGGGTCGGACACCAGGCCGGGCGCCATGCCGGGGGCCGCGATCATCAGCGGCACCCGGGCCGAGCCCTCGTAGAAGTTCATCTTGAACCAGAGGCCGCGCTCGCCCAGCATGTCGCCGTGGTCCGAGACGAAGACGACGATCGCCTCCTGCCGGGTGCGCTCGAGCACGTCCATCAACCCCGCGACCTTCTCGTCGAGATAGGTGATGTTGGCGAAGTAGGCGCGGCGCGAGCGCGCGATGTCGTCCTCGGAGATGTCGTAGTTGCGCCAGTCGTTCGCGTCGAAGATGCGCTGCGAATGGGGGTCGTGCGCGTCGTAGGGGAGCGCCGCAATCTCGGGCTGCAAGTGCTTGCAATCGCTGTAGAGATCCCAGAGACGCCGGCGCGCCACGTAGGGGTCGTGGGGATGCGTGAAGCTGACGGTCAGGCACCAGGGCCGGTCGTCGCGCCCGCGCGCGAGGTCGTAGAGCTTCTGCTCGGCGGCGAAGGCGACCTCGTCGTCGTATTCCATCTGGTTGGTGATCTCGGCCACGCCCGCGCCGGTCACGCTTCCCATGTTGTGATACCACCAGTCGATGCGCTCGCCGGGCTTGCGGTAGTCGGGGGTCCAGCCGAAATCGGCGGGGTAGATGTCGGTCGTCAGCCGCTCCTCGAAGCCGTGGAGCTGGTCGGGGCCGACGAAGTGCATCTTGCCCGACAGGCAGGTGCGGTAGCCCGCGCGCCGCAGGTGATGGGCGAAGGTCGGGATGTCCGAGGCGAACTCGGCCGCGTTGTCGTAGACCCGCGTGCGCGAGGGCAGGCGGCCGGACATGAAGCTCGCCCGTCCCGGCGCGCAGAGCGGCGAGGCGGTGTAGGCCTTGGCGAAGCGGGTGGAGCGCGCGGCCAGCGCCTTCAGCGCGGGCGCGTGCAGCCACTCGGCCGGGCCGTCGGGGAAGAGCGTCCCGTTGAGCTGGTCCACCATCAGGATCAGGATGTTCGGCCGGCTCATCGCGCGCCCTCCGTCTCCCGGTCGAGCGCGGCCAGCACGTGGGCTGCCGCCGTTTCGCCGGTCATCGCCTCGGGGTCGAGCGCGGCCCGAAGGTAGAGGCCGTCGATCAGTCCCGCGAGGCGCTCGGCGATGGCCGGGGCCTCAGGGCCCGCGAGCGGACGAAGCCCATGCACGAGGTTCGAGCGCAACCGCCGCTGGTAGACGGTCAGGAGCCGCCGGGCCGCCGGATCGGTCGCCGCGAGGACGTAGAAGTTGAGCCACGCAGCCACGACCTCGCGCCGGAAGTTCGAGGGGCCGAAGCTCGCGCGGATCGTCGCCTCGAGCCGCGCGCGCGGACCCGTCGCGGCCGTCAGCGCGCCCCGCACCTCGGCGCCGTAAAGCGTGAGGATCGAGCGCATCGCGGCGAGAAACAGCCGGTCCTTGCCGCCGAAGTAGTGGAAGGCCAGGGCGGGCGAGACGCCCGCGCGCCTCGCGATCTGTCCCACCGTCACGTCGAGGCTGCCCGCGGCCCCGATCTCGTGGATCGTGGCCTCGACCAGTTCCCCGCGCCTGAGCGCCTCGGTTCCGCGTCCCGACATGTCGCGTCCTCCTCCGGTCTGGCTGCCACAGCTTGATTGACTCGTCAATCAACTCGGATCGGCGCTTGCCACCACGGCGGAGGGGTGCTGAAACTGTCCACGGGCCTAGAACGGAACAACGACAGGGAGACCCGACCGATGAAACGACTGCTCACCGCCACCGCCCTCACCGCACTGGGTGCCGGGGCGGCCTTCGCCCAGTGTGAGACCGTGACCTTCTCCGATGTCGGCTGGACCGACATCACCGCGACCACCGCCGCGACGACCGTGGTGCTCGAGGCGCTGGGCTACGAGACGGAAACGCTCGTCCTCTCGGTGCCCGTGACCTACACCTCGCTCGCCTCGGGCGACGTCGACGTGTTCCTCGGCAACTGGATGCCGACGATGGAGGCCGACATCGCGCCCTACCGCGAGGCGGGCACCGTCGACACCGTGCGCGCGAACCTCGAGGGGGCGAAGTACACGCTCGCCACCAACGCGGCGGGCGCGGCGCTCGGGATCGGCGACTTCGCCGACATCGCCGAACATGCCGAGGCGCTCGACGGTTCGATCTACGGGATCGAGCCGGGCAACGACGGCAACCGCCTCATCATGGACATGATCGCGGCCAATGCCTTCGGCCTCGCGGATGCCGAGTTCGAGGTGATCGAGAGCTCCGAGCAGGGGATGCTGGCGCAGGTCGGCCGCGCCTCCGAGCGGGACGAGCCCATCGTCTTCCTCGGCTGGGAGCCGCACCCGATGAACGCCAACTTCGAGCTGACCTACCTCACGGGCGGCGACGACTGGTTCGGCCCCGACCTCGGCGGCGCGACGGTCTTCACCAACACCCGGGCGGGCTACGCGGCGGAGTGCCCGAACCTCGGCGCGTTCCTCGACAACCTCGAATTCAGCCTCGCCATGGAGAACGAGATCATGGGCGCGATCCTGAACGACGGCGAGGATCCGCGCGACGCGGCGACCGCCTGGATGCAGGCGAACCCCGATGTCGTCATGGGCTGGCTCGACGGCGTGACCACGCTCGACGGCGGCGACGCGGCGGCGGCCGTGTCGAGCGCGCTCGGTCTTTGAGCTCGGCGCCCGTGCCCTCAGGCCTCGCCGCCCGCGGGCGCGGGCACCAGCGCGTCGTCGATCGCGGCGGCGCGCAAAGCCGCCGGTCGCGCCGTGACGCGCGCGGCATAGGCGGCGAAGCCGTCGCGCTCGGGCAGCGTGTCGAACTGGAGGCCCCAGACGATCTGGCTGCCGAGGCAGATGTCGACGGCGGAGAAATCCTCGCCCAGAAGGTGCGGCCGTCCGTCCGCGAGCAGGCCGCCGAGCGTGTCGGCCACGGCCTCCACGTTGCCCCAGCCGACGCGGGCATAGGTCTTCGGGTCCGAGGTGTCGAGCCCGAGCGACGCCGCCGAGATCGCCGGATCGACGCTGCCCGCGGCGAAGAACATCCAGCGGTAGAAGGCGCCGCGCGCGCCCTCCGGCGGGATCAGGCGCGCCTCGGGCGCAAGCTCGGCCACGTGGCAGCAGATCGCCGCGATCTCGGTCACGACGGTGTCGCCATGCACCAGCACGGGAACCTTGCCCATCGGGTTCAGCGCCCGGTATTCGGCGGACTTCATCTCGGGCCCGTAGTTCACGATGCGCGCCTCGTAGGGCAGGCCCGCCTCCTCCAGCATCCAGCGCGCGATCCGTCCCCGCGACATGGGATTGGTGTAGAGCGTCAGTCCGTCCATGGTGCATCCTCCTGCCATCGGGGCGAGTGTGGCACCGACGGCTGCGCGACGAAAGGCAGGCCATGCTGAACTGGCTCACCGACTGCGACGAGGGTTTGCCGACCGAGGGCGGGCCGCTCGCCGTCCTGACCGAGTGCCGCCTGCGGGTGGGCGACGCGGCGGAAGCCGGGTTCGACTGGTTGCAGGACAACCTCGCGGGTGTCTTCGATGCGCTCTCGGCGCTGCTCGAGGTGCTGATCGGCGCGATCCTCGCCGTGTTGCAGGACCCGCCCAACACCGGTTGGCTCGAGGACCTGCGCCGCTCGGAGATCACCTATCTCTACCCGCCCGAGTGGCACCCGATCCTGATGACCGCGATCTTCGCGGTGCTGGCCTGGTGGCTCCACCGCAACTGGCGGGTGCCGGCGCTGATCGTCGTGGGCCTCCTCTTCGTCATCAACCAGGGCTACTGGGAGGAGACGACCGAGAGCCTGACGCTGGTCCTCTCGGCCTGTCTCGTCTGCATGGGGCTCGGCGTGCCCATCGGCATCGCGGCGGCGCACCGGCCGCGCCTCTACGCCTGGATGCGGCCGGTCCTCGACCTGATGCAGACGCTGCCGACCTTCGTCTACCTGATCCCGGCCATCGTCTTCTTCGGCATCGGCATGGTGCCGGGGCTGATCGCGACGGTGATCTTCGTCCTGCCCGCGCCGATCCGGCTGACGCATCTCGGCATCTCCTCGACGCCGCGCGCGCTGATGGAGGCCGCCGACGCCTTCGGCGCGACCCCGCGCCAGAAGCTCTGGAAGGTGGAACTGCCCTATGCCTTCCCGCAGATCATGGCGGGGCTGAACCAGACGATCATGCTGTCGCTCTCGAT
>NZ_JBQLZP010000376.1:0-3341 GCF_052168335.1 Roseicyclus sp.
CACGGTCGACACGACCGTGGCCGACGTCACCGCCGATGCCAGCGAGCCGACCGCCCCCGCCGAGCCCCCTGAGGAGGCGACGCCGAGGCCCCCCGAAGCCGCGACGGCGGGAAGAAATTAGGGCTACCCATTCCCCGCGACCCTTGCTATGTCGCGCCCAGCGCCGGTGTAGCTCAGCTGGTAGAGCAACGCATTCGTAATGCGTGGGTCGGGGGTTCGAGTCCCTTCACCGGCACCAGTTTTCCAGACAAGCATATGCTGACACGCGGGAAACTGGGCCCGGCCCGCTCCAGTCCCGCGCGGGCAGAGGGTGTTCCCGAGGGCGTCCGGGCGGCCGTCAAACGGCCCCCATTCTCTGGAGGCGCGGCGGCCTTGGTCGCTATTCCGCCGCCCGGGCGCTCCTTGCCCGGTGCTCCGCCATCCAGTCGTCGAGCGCCCGTGCCTGGGCATCGGTGAGGCGCAGGCCGAGCTTGCTGCGGCGCCAGAGCACGTCCTCGGCCGTCTGCGCCCATTCGCGCTGAATCAGCCAGACGACCTCCGCCTCGGTCAGGGTCGCGCCGAAGTCGCGGCCGAGATCGGCGGCCTCTCGCGCCGACCCGAGCAGCTCGCGCGCCTCGGTGCCGTAGGCCCGCACGAGGCGCCGCGCCCAGACCTCGGTCAGGAAGGGATAGTCGCGCCTCAGGGCTACGGCGAGCGCGGGCGCGCCGTCATGGGCGAAGTCCCCGCCGGGCAGCGGCACGCCCGCCGTCCAGGCCCCCGAGGACAGCGGCAGCGCACCCCCGATCTTCTCCAGCGCCGCCTCGGCCAGACGCCGGTAGGTGGTGATCTTGCCGCCGAAGACGTTGAGCACGGGCGCGCCCGCCGAACGGTCGACCTTGAGCGTGTAGTCGCGCGTCGCCGCCGTCGCCGACGTCGCGCCGTCGTCGTAGAGCGGGCGGACCCCGGAATAGGTCCAGACCACGTCGTCGGGCGTCACGGGCCGCTTGAAATACTGGCTCGCGAAGGCGCAGAGATAGTCGCGCTCCGCCTCGGTGCAGACGGGCTTGCGCGCGGGATCGTCGTGCTCGGCGTCGGTCGTGCCGATCAGCGTGAAGTCGGTCTCGTAGGGGATCGCGAAGGTGATCCGCCCGTCCGTGCCCTGGAAGAAGTAGCACTTGTCGTGCGCGTAGAGCCGCCGGGTCACGATATGGCTGCCGCGCACGAGGCGGACGTTCTCGCGGCTGTTGAGCCGGAGCTTGCCATGGATGACGTCGCCGACCCAGGGGCCGGCCGCGTTCACCAGCATCCGCGCGCGGTAGGTCCGCCGCTCCCCGCCCTGCGCGACCGTGACGGACCACAGGCCGTCGCGCACCTCGGCCGAGACGACCTCGCTCCGCGTCAGGATCGTCGCGCCCCGCGCCTCCGCGTCGCGCGCGTTCAGGACGACGAGGCGGCTGTCCTCGACCCAGCAGTCGGAATATTCGTAGGCCGTCTCGAACCGCTCCTGCAGCGGCGCGCCCTCGGGCGTTCCCCCGAGCCTCAGGGTGGAGGTTGCGGGCAGGATCTTCCGCCCGCCGAGATGGTCGTAGAGAAAGAGGCCGAGCCGGATGAGCCACGCGGGCCTCCGCCCCTTCATCCAGGGCATGACCGCCGAGAGCAGCCGCGAGGTCGGCGTCTCGCTTTCGAAGCGCATGTCGCGGTGGTAGGGCAGGACGAAGCGCATGGGCCAGCTGATATGCGGCATGGCGCGGAGCAGCGTCTCGCGCTCGATCAGCGCCTCGCGCACGAGGCGGAACTCGAAATACTCCAGATAGCGCAGCCCGCCGTGGAAGAGCTTGGTCGACGCCGACGAGGTCGCGCCCGCGAGGTCGCCCTTCTCGGCCAGCAGGACGGACAGGCCCCGCCCCGCCGCATCCCGGGCGATGCCGCAGCCGTTGATGCCGCCGCCGATGACGAAGAGATCGCAGGGATCGTCGGAATTCTGGTGCGGCGCCATACGCCCTCCGGTGCAGGACAATCGGGTCCCTCAGGCGCGGAGGCTATCGAAAACGAACATGTGCGCACAAGTTCGATTTCGCTATACCCGAAAACTGTTCGGTTTTCGCAAAAAGGAAAGACTCAAAGCGCTTTGTTCCCGCTTCGTCCAAGATTGCGCGACCGTGCCCGCAGCCGATATCCTCGAACCGAAAATGCCGCCCGGACAGGGCGCGACTCGCCCGCGTTCCGAAGGTGCCCGTTGTCCCAGAACATCCGCCTGCCCGAGATCCTCGACATCGCCCGCCGGGATGGCCGCGTGAGCGTCGAGGCGCTGGCCGCGCATTTCCGCGTCACGCTCCAGACGATCCGCCGCGACCTCGCCGAGCTCGCCGCGCAGGGGCGGATCGAGCGGGTGCATGGCGGGGCGGTGCTCCAGTCGACCATCGCCAACATCGGCTACGAGGACCGGCGCGGCCTCAACGACGCCGCGAAAGCGGCCATCGCGGCGCGCTGCGCGCGCGACATTCCGAACGGCTGCTCGCTCTTTCTCAACATCGGCACGACGACCGAGGCGGTGGCCCGCGCCCTCATGCGGCATCGCGACATCATGGTGCTGACCAACAACATGAACGTCGCGAACATCCTGGTCGAGAACCCCGATTGCGAGATCATCCTCGTGGGCGGTCTCCTGCGGCGGTCGGACGGCGGGCTCGTCGGCGCCGTCACCACGCAGGCGATCCGGCAGTTCAAGTTCGATCTCGCGGTCATCAGCTGCTCCGCCCTCGACGCGGACGGCGACCTGCTCGACTACGACATCCAGGAGGTCGGCGTCAGCCAGACGATCCTGAGGCAGGCGCGGCGCAGCTTCCTCGTCGCGGACGGCTCCAAGTTCCAGCGGCGCGCCCCGGCCCGCATCGGCTCGCTGGCGGAGATCGACACGTTCTACACCGATGCGCCGCCGCCCGGGGTGCTTCCCGCCGCCTGCGAGGAATGGGGCACCCGGATCGTGCTCGCCGAAGGCTGATCCCCGGGGGATGCGCGGATCAGGGCGCCGGCGGCGCTGTGACGCGCTGCGGCGGACGGCTGCCGGTTATCGGATAACAGGATCGGCGCAATTGTCTGACGCGGGGAACGCCCGTAACGCTCGCGACAAGCACCAGTCCTTTTCCGGGAATCGAGCAGACCCATGCGCAGCACCCTCCGCACCTCCACCGCCCTGATCGCGAGCCTGTCGCTCGTCATGGGCCACTTGCCCGTCGCCGCCATCGCGCAGGAATTCGACGCGAGCCAGTGCGCCGAGGGCGAGGACGAGGCGTCCTGCCTCGCGCGCCTCCTCGAGGAGGCCGCCGCAGCGGAAGCGGCAGCCGCCGAGGAAGCCGCCCGCG
>NZ_JBQLZP010000377.1:0-11163 GCF_052168335.1 Roseicyclus sp.
ATCACTGTCACGGTCGAATAGGCCCCTCGCAACCCCGGCGGCGTCGGACTAGGTTTCCGGGGAGACATTCCCCGGGAGCCCCACATGACCGACGCCGCCAATCCCCTGCTCGCCGACTGGACGACGCCCTTCGGCCTGCCGCCCTTCGCCGCCATCGAGGACGCGCATTTCGCTCCCGCGCTCGATGCCGCGCTGGAGGAGGGGAGGGCGGCCATTGCAGCCATCGCGGACAATCCCGAGCCGCCCACCTTCGCCAACACGATCGAGGCGCTGGAACTGGCGGACAGGACCCTCGACCGGGTGGCGGGCGTGTTCTTCAACCTCGCCGGGTCGGATTCGAACCCCGCCCGCGAGGCGTTGCAGCGCGACTATGCGCCGAAGTTCTCGGCCTATGCGTCCGAGATCGTGAACAACGAGGCGCTCTTCGCGCGGATCGCGACGCTCTGGGAGGCGCGCGACAGCCTCGGCCTCACGCCCGAGCAGATGCGCGTCCTCCACCTCACGCACCGGAGCTTCGTGCGTTCGGGCGCGGCGCTGCAGGGCGAGGCGCGCGACCGGCTGACGGAGGTGAAGTCGCGTCTCGCCGTTCTCGGCACGTCCTTCACGCAGAACCTGCTGGCCGACGAGCGGGAATGGTTCATGGAACTGTCCGAGGGCGATCTCGAGGGGCTGCCCGACTTCGTGATCGACACCGCCCGCGCCGCCGGGGAGGAGAAGGGCGCGAAAGGGCCGGTCGTCACCCTGTCGCGCTCGCTCATCGTGCCGTTCCTCCAGTTCTCGCCCCGCCGCGACCTGCGCGAGACGGCCTGGCGCGCCTGGACCGCGCGCGGGGCCAATGGCGGGGCGACCGACAACCGGCAGATCGCCGCAGAGGTGCTGAAGCTCAGGGACGAGCGTGCGAAGCTCCTCGGCTATGCCGACTTCGCCGCCTACAAGCTCGAGACCGAGATGGCGGGCGGCGCGGACCGCGTGCGCGACCTTCTCATGGCGGTGTGGGAGCCTGCGAAGGCCTCGGCCGAGGCGGATGCGCGCGTCCTCGAGGAGATGATGCGCGAGGACGGCGTGAATGGCCCGCTCGAGCCCTGGGACTGGCGCTACTACGCCGAGCGGCGGCGGAAGGCCGAGCACGACCTCGACGAGGCGGAGCTCAAGCCCTTCTTCCAGCTCGAGGCGATGATCGATGCGGCCTTCGATTGCGCCACGCGCCTCTTCGGGCTGGAGTTCCGGCCGCTCGAGGTGGACCTCTACCACCCGGACGCCCGCGCCTGGGAGGTGACGCGCGAGGGGCGGCACATGGCCGTCTTCATCGGCGACTACTTCGCCCGCGGATCGAAGCGATCGGGCGCCTGGTGTTCGGCGATGCGGAGCCAGAAGAAGCTCGGCGGCGAGACACGGCCCATCGTGGTCAACGTCTGCAACTTCGCCAAGGGCAACCCCGCGCTCCTCTCCTACGACGATGCGCGGACGCTGTTCCACGAATTCGGCCACGCGCTCCACCAGATGCTGTCGGACGTGACCTATGGCTCGATTAGCGGAACCTCCGTCGCGCGCGACTTCGTGGAACTGCCGAGCCAGCTCTACGAGCACTGGCTGGAGGTGCCGGAGGTGCTGAAGACCCACGCCCGCCACGCGCGGACCGGCGAGGCGATTCCGCAGCCGCTGCTTGACCGGCTGCTGGCGGCGCAGACCTACGACATGGGCTTCCAGACGGTGGAATACGTGGCCTCGGCGCTCGTCGATCTGGACTTCCACGACGGCGCCGCGCCCGACGACCCCATGGCGGCGCAGGAGGCGACGCCCGCCCGCCTCGGGATGCCGCGCGCCATCGGGATGCGGCACGCGACGCCGCACTTCGCCCACGTCTTCGCAGGCGACGGCTATTCCTCCGGCTACTACAGCTACATGTGGTCGGAGGTGATGGACGCCGACGCCTTCGCCGCCTTCGAGGAGGCGGGCGACCCCTTCGACCGCGACCTCGCCGCGAAGCTCGAGCGCCACATCCTCTCCGCCGGCGGCTCGGAGGAGGCGGACGCCCTCTACACCGCGTTCCGAGGCCGGATGCCGGGTGTCGAAGCGCTCCTCAAGGGGCGGGGACTCGACCGGGCGGCGTGATCGCCGCCGCCCCGGCATAACACCCGGATATCCTGCTGGTTTTCCTGCCACCACCCCTGCGCACGCCGTGCGTGGGGTGGCGGCGCTGAAACAATTCATCCTCCCTTCGTGAATTTGCGAGACCGCTAGTTTAATTGAATGGCTGCCTCTTTCGTGAGCAGGATCAGAATTGCGAGAGGGGAATGATCCAAAGGCTCGCAGAAACGTAAACAGCGGAAAAGCCCGACCGGGAATGGAGATTTCCCGGCGAGGGTATCCATTGACCAGGAAAGGGAAAACGAAATGAAAATGCTCACCGCCGCCGCGATCGCCGCCGCCCTCCTCGCGGGGCCGGTCTTGGCGCAGTCCTCGACGGACTTCGCGATCATGCACTTCAACATGGACGCCGACAGCGCGGGCGATGTCCGCATGTCGCCGGCGAACGCGCCGATGATGGTCGACCTCGGCGACAACACGACGCTCGCTCAGGTCTTCGCGCACTTCAACATGGACGCGGACAGCGCGGGCGACGTGCGCGGCCAGCAGGGCGTGACGATCATCATGTCCGATCCCGCCTACGCCGCCGAGATCTTCGCCCGTCTGCGCGCCGAAAGCCTCATGGACGAATGAACCGGCGGACGGCTCCGCCGGAGCGCCCGGACCCGCCCCATCGGGCGGGTCCTTTCGCGTTCCGGGCGGGCAAACAGCAGCTCCGTAAGTGAAAAACCGGCCCATGTGGGGCCGGTCCTCCATTCCGGGCTCCTTTCGGCGTCACGCCGTGGCGGTGAACACCAGGCTCGTGCCGTTGATGCAGTGAAGCACCTCGCCCTCGACCGAGACGATGTGGCCGAGATGGCTTCCGCAGCGGCGGCAATGGGTCTCGATCATGGTTTCGGGCGTGCCGTCGTCCCCCGCGCCGACAACGTCGATGGCCGTCATCGTGGCGTTGGGCCGGGAATGGCGGAAGAAGACCCAGCCGATTGTCAGGTTCGTCTTCCACTCCGATCCGTAGAGGTCGAGGTCACAGCCCCGGCAGGCATAGTGCCCGGGTCTGTCCTCGTTCCAGAGCGGGGAGGAGAAATGGAGCTCCGTGCGGAATTCGCGCAGAAGCCTGAATTCGTGCTTGGACAGCATTGCGCGCCATTCCTCGGCGCTCCGGGTGATTTCGAACTCGAACGTCCCGTCCATCTGGACCTCGGCGGCGGCCGGACGCGGGATGGCGAGTGGCGTCGCGGTGGTGGCGGCAATTGCGGCGAGGAATTGCCGTCGGCTCCGATTTCGGTCTTTCATTGCGTTGCCCTCCTTCGGGAATGGAATGGGAAGCACGCTTCAACTGCAATTCACGTTCCGGGCATGTGACGCCGCCGTGAGGACGGCGTGAACCCTAGGGTCGTGCGGGCAGGGTCAGGCGGAGGGGGCGCGGGTGCGGCAGAGTTCGTGCGCCCGCCGGAAGGTCTCGCCTGCGGGCGTCGGCGGATAGTCCGCCGGATCGGAGGGCAGGTCGAGGACCATCTCGTGCACGGAGGCGTCGCAGCCGATCCGCCGCCGCGCGCCGAGCCCTTCCAGCAGCGTCAGCATCGGACGGTTGGCGCGCAGGACGTAACCCGTCAGCCGTTCGATTCCGTTCCGCCGCGCGATGGCGGCGAGGATGCCGAGGAGCAGGCTGCCGAGCCCCCGCCGCTGCCAGGCGTCCACGACCGTCAGCGCGTATTCCGCCTCGCGCGGATCGGACGGCAGACGCACGTAACGGGCGCTTCCCGCCGGGTCGAGGGTGCCCGCGACGGGCACCGCTGCGCCGATGGCGACATGGTCGCGGTCGCTCTCGCTGGTAAAGGCCGCGACCTGCTCGGGGCTGAGGGCCCGGATGGCACCGAAGAAGCGGAACTGGCGGGAGGTCTCGGACAGGTGATCGAAGCCGAGCCGCAGGAGGTCCGCGTCGGCGGGCGTCACCTCGCGGATCAGGACGGGCGTGCCGTCCCGAAGACTCGTCTCGATGGGCTCGAGGATCACCGGGTTGCCTCCGTGCGACCCCTTCTAGCACGCCTGGGGACCTGCGTGACCGTCAGTCGAAGGCCTCGCCCGGATCGACGCCCCAGATCGCCGCCGTCTCGACCCAGCCGCGATAGCCGCCGACCTCGAGCAGGCACCAGTCCGGACGGCATTCGCGCAGGCGCCCGATCACCCCCTGTTCGGCGCGGGCACGCACCGGGCTGCCCGTGTCCGGCCGGACGTAGAGAGGGGTCATGTCCACCTCGACGAGCGCCGTGCGGACACCGGAGAGGAGCGAGTAATGCACCCAGCCGCCCACGCCGTCACGGTCGACGATCCGCCGCCAGTGGCCGTGCTCGGCGACGATCATCACGGGCATCCCCCGGCGGGTGAAGACCCAGTCGATGCGGTGGCTGCGCGAGGGGCCCCGGCGCGCGTTGCTCTCGGAGGCGCCGAGCGAGACGTAGCGCGGGATGGGGAAGCCGGTGACGGGCCCGATCCGCTCGGGCGAGGCCTCCGCGCGGGCGGGCACCGCCTCGGGCGCATCGGCGCGGTTGGCGAGCGCGGGAAGCACAGCGGGCGCCGGACCCGGCGCCTCCTCCTCCGCATTCGCGAGATCCAACGTGAAAAGTGCCACGGCGATCACCGCCGCCGAGGCGAATCCGAAAGCTCCTGCGAGACTGCGTCGCACTGCTCTGCCCTTTTCGTCACCGTCCCGCCGGTCTGCCGGCGCGCGATGCGGTTATTGTCGCGGGCCGGGCGGACATTCTTGCGCCCCTCCGGCGGATGCGAGAGTGTCACGCTCAGGCCCGGAACGCCAGCGAGGGAACGTGTCCTATGGCAGGAGACCGCTTGAGTGTTGTCGTGACGCGACGGTTGCCGGAGGCCGTCGAGACACGGATGAAGGAACTCTTCGATGTCGAGCTGAGCGAGAGCGACGCGCCGCTGAGCAAGGCCGAGCTCGTCTCGGCGATGAACCGCGCCGACGTGCTGGTGCCCTGCATCGCCGACCGGATCGACCAGGCGATGCTGGCGCAGGCTGGCGACCGGCTGAAGCTGATCGCGAACTACGGCGCGGGCGTCGACCACATCGACGTGGCGACGGCGCGGCAGCGGGGCATCCTCGTCTCGAACACGCCCGGCGTGATGACCGACGACACCGCCGACATGGTCATGGCGCTGATCCTTTCGGTCCTGCGCCGCGTGCCCGAAGGCATGGCCGTGATGCAGGAGGGCAACTGGAAGGGCTGGGCGCCCACGGCCTTCATGGGCGGACGCGTCGGCGGCAAGCGGCTGGGCATCCTCGGCATGGGGCGGATCGGGCAGGCGGTCGCACGGCGGGCCCGGGCCTTCGGGATGCAGGTCCATTACCACAACCGCCGCCGCCTTCATTCCGACATCGAGAAACCGCTTGAGGCGACCTGGTGGGAGAGCCTCGACCAGATGATCGCGCGGATGGACGTGATCTCGGTCAACTGCCCGCACACGCCCTCGACCTTCCACCTGATGAACGCGCGGCGGCTGAAGCTGATGAAACAGCAGGCCATCATCGTGAACACCTCGCGCGGCGAGGTGATCGACGAGAACGCGCTGACGCGGATGCTCCGGGCGGGCGAGATCGCGGGCGCGGGCCTCGACGTCTTCGAGAAGGGGCGCGAGGTGAACCCGCGCCTGCGCGAGCTGCCGAACGTGGTGCTCCTGCCGCACATGGGTTCGGCCACGCGCGAGGGGCGCGCCGAGATGGGCGAGAAGGTCATCATCAACATCAAGACCTTCGCCGACGGCCACCGTCCGCCGGACATGGTCGTGCCCTCGATGCTGTGAGGATGCGCGCCGCCCTTCTCGGGATCGCCGGGCTGATCGCGCTTTTCGTGGGCGTTCTGGACCTTTCAGGAGACGACCCTCTCAATCCGCTCGTTGAGCCCGCCGAGGCTGCGGCGGACAACATCACGTTGGCGACCACCGCAGTCTACGTCTCGCTCCGCGTCATCAATTCTGCCCTCTCCGTCGCGCAGGAGATCGAGGTCGGCGCCGCGGTCGTCGCACAGGTCGGCGCCCAACCGCTCAAGGTTCTGGAGCCCGTCGATGATACGGTCGAGCGCGTGGCCTCCGTCGTTTTCGCGGTGGCTGCGGGTGCGGCGGTCGCCTCGGTCGGGATCGGCCCCGTGGCGTCGCTCGGTCTCGTCGTTCTCGGCGTGGGCCTCCTGGGGAGATGCGGCTGCGCGCTCTGGCCCGGTGCCGCGCCCGCGCTGGGGCCAAGCCGCCGCGCCCTTTCGCTCGGCGCGGCGCTGGGCCTCGTCCTGCCCGCTGTCTTCGCGCTCGGCGTCGCGATGGGCCAGTGGATGACCGAGGCACGCTGGAACGACGCGATCGCGACGCTCGACGCGGTGACGACGGAAGCGGCGACGCTGCTCGGGGCCGGCGATGCGGAGGAGATCGCCGAGGAGCTCGCGGGTGAGACTACAGGCCTCCTCGGGAACGTCTGGGATCGGATGTCGGCTGCATGGGCGGCGGTGGGCGACGCCCCGGAAGCCCTGGAACGCTACACCGAGGCGGTCGGCGTCTTCCTCGACCGTGCCGATGATCTCTTCCACGCCTCTCTCACCCTCATCGGAATCTTCGCGCTGCGCATCCTCGTGCTGCCCGCGCTGCTTCTCTGGGGCGCCATGACGATCCTGCGCCAGAGCCTCGGGGTCTGAGCGCGCCCCATGTCGCTTTCGCACCGCATTGCGTCGGGTGGGCGAGGCGTCCGGCGCCGCGCTCGGGCAATGAGGGCGGGACGTCAGAATCCCTCGCCGGAGCGCTCCGCCAGATGAAGACCCATGTGAAAGCCCTCGTCGTCGGCGGCGGCGCCGTCGGCACATCCATCGCCTACCACCTCGCCCGCGCGGGATGGGAGGACGTGATGCTCCTCGAACGCGACGAGCTGACGAGCGGCTCGACCTGGCACGCGGCGGGCCTCCTGCCGCTCTTCAACATGGGTTTCGCGACGAGCCACATCCACGACTACTCGGTGAAGTTCTACAAGTCGCTTCAGGAGGAGACGGGGCTCAACGCCGGGTTCTCCGTCGTCGGCAACCTGCGCATGGCGCAGACCGATGCGCGGATGGACGAGTACATGCTCTATGCGTCGACGGCCGAGACGGTGGGCATCCCCTTCGAGTGGCTGACGCCCGCCGAGATCAGGGAGCGCTGGCCGCTGGTGCGCACCGAAGACCTGAAGGGCGCGATCTACCACCCGACGGACGGCTACATTAATCCCGCCGATGTGACCATGGCGATGGCCAAGGGCGCACGGCAGCGCGGCGTCCTGATCGAGCGGAAATGGCAGGTCGACGGCTACGAATGGACCGGGTCCGAGTGGCGTGTCACCTGCACCAGGATGCAGGAGCGGGGCGGCAACCTCGTGCCCTCCGACGAGCAGGTCGTCGTCACCGCCGAGCATGTCGTGACCGCCACGGGCAACCACGCGCAGAGGACCGCGCGGCTGTTGGGCATCAAGATCCCCGCGATCCCGGTCGAGCACCAGTACATCGTCACCGAGCCCGACCCGGCGCTCGTCGACTGGCGCAAGACCAACCCCGAGCATCCGGTCCTCCGCGACGCCGACGCCAAGTGGTATGTCCGCGAGGAGCGCGGCGGCTGGATTCTCGGCCCCTACGAGCGGAACGCGCCCGCCCGCTTCCTCTACGACGTGCCCGAGAGCTTCCGCGCCGACCTCTTCCCGCTCGACCTCGAGGGGATCGAGGAGGAATACATGGCGATGATCCACCGCATCCCGACCTCGGAGACGGTGGGCCTGAAGGACGACTTCAACGGCCCGATCTGCTACACGCCCGACGGCAACCCCCTGGTCGGCCCGGCGCCGGGTCTGCGCAACATGTGGCTGGCCGAAGGGTTCAGCTTCGGCATCACGGCGGCGGGCGGCACCGGCCACTACCTCGCGCAGATGATGGTCGAGGGCGAGGCCGAGATCGACATGGCCGCGCTCGACCCCAAACGCTACGGCGCGTGGATGACGACCGAGTATGCCGCGCGCAAGAACGAGGAATGCTACGAGCACGTCTTCATCCTCCACCACCCCGACGAGGAGCGCGAGGCCTGCCGCCCGCTCAGGACCGCGCCCGCCTACGACCGGCAGAAGGCGCTTGGCGCGCAGTTCGGGCAGGTCAACGGCTGGGAGCGGCCGAACTACTACGGCCCCGTCGGCGCGCCCGAGGGCTTCGACCACGACACCCGCAGCTTCCGGCGCGGCGGCTGGTGGCAGCACGCCATGGCCGAAGCCGAGGCGATCCGGCAGGCCGCCGGCCTGATCGACGCCACCGCGTTCACCAAGCACCTGGTGCGCGGGCCGGGGGCGACCGCCTTCCTCGACGGCTTCACCTGCAACAAGCTGCCCAGGGTCGGGCGGATCAACCTGACCTACGCGCTGACCTGCCACGGCACGGTGCGGACGGAATACACCATCGTGCGCCTCGCCGAGCACGCGTACTACCTCGTCTCCGCCGGGGCCTGGACAGCCTACGACGCCGATTTCCTGCGGAAGTCGGCCGAGGACTTCATGGGCGCGGGCGGTGCCTACCTGGACATCCACGACGTGACGACGCAATGGGGCGTCTTCGCCATCGCCGGGCCGAAGTCGCGCGACGTGCTGAAGGAGATCGTGCGCGACCGCGAGCCCGAGACAGTGCTGGGCAACAAGCGGTTCCCCTGGCTCTCGATGCGGGAAATCGAGCTCGGCATGTGCCCCGTGCGCGCGATCCGCGTGGCCTACACGGGCGAGCTCGGGTGGGAGCTGCACCACCCGATCGAGATGCAGGCCTACCTCTGGGACCGGCTGATGGAGGCCGGAGCGAAGCACGGGCTGAAGCCCGTGGGCGCGCGGGCGCAGAACTGGCTCCGGCAGGAGAAGTCCTACCGCGCCTTCGGGACGGAGCTCGGGCGCGACGCGACGCCGCTCGAGGCCGGGCTCGACCGGTTCGTGGACCTCGACAAGGACTTCCATGGCAAGGAGCGGATGCTCGCGACCGGCATCCGCTCGAAATGCGTGACGGTCCTGATCGACGGCCCCGCCGACGCCGACCCCTGGGGGCGCGAGGCGCTGCTCCATGACGGGCAGAAGATCGGGCGGCTGACCTCGGGCGGCTATTCCGTGGCCTTCGGCAAGCAGATCGGCATGGGCTACGTCCGGCCCGACCTCGCGGAGGTCGGCACGAAGCTCAAGGTCCGCATGTTCCGCGAGCTCTGGGACGCCGAGGTCGTGGAGGACAGCCCCTACGATCCCGCGAACGCCGTCATCCGCGCCGACGGGTGAGCGTCGCCGGCTGGATCGCGGTCGGAGGCTTCCTCTGGCTGGCGCTGTTCCAGGCGATGCTGGCGGCGGGCCTGCCGCTCGGGCGCATGGCCTGGGGCGGGGCGCACCGGGTGCTGCCCGGACGGCTTCGCGCCGCGAGCCTCGCGGTCGTGCCCTTCGCGCTCCTCGGGGCGGCGGTGGCGGCGCAGGCGGCGGGCCTTGCCGCCCTCCGTCCGCCGGTGTTCGTGCGTCCGATCCTCGGGGCCTTCGCCGCGCTCTTCGCGCTGAGCCTTCTCGGCAACGCGGCCAGCCGGAGCAGGGCCGAGCGGCTCCACGGCGTGCCGCTGGCGCTGGTCCTCGCCCTTTCCTGCGGCGCGCTCGCCCTGGGCTACGCCCCGCGCTGAGGCCTCAGCCCTCAGCCGCCTTCAACAGCGCCGCCATGGCCGGGTCGCCCTCGCGCCGCGCGGCCTCGAAGGTCTCGACGGCGAGGCGATAGCCGAGTTCGTGGAACAGCTTGTGCTGGCCCCAGGCGAGGAAGCCCGCGCCGCTGAGCCCCGGAGGCCGGATCATCATGTCCGTCGGGCGCAACGCCTTCAGCATGTCCGACTGGCCCACGAGGAGCGAGCGCATCACCGTGGAGATCACCCCCGGCGCGCGCGGCGCGCCCTTGCCGAAGGGCAGGACCGACCGCTTCAGCAGCTCGGCGCGACCGGGCAGCCTGCCGTAGTCCACATGGAAGCGCTGGCCCGTTTCCTTCTGCACGTTGACGATGACGTTCGGCCCGGACTTCAGCCGGTGGATCGTCCGGAAGGGCATGTTGTCGATGCAGCCCCCGTCGACCAGCATCTGCCCCTCCGGCGTGTAGAAGGCGGGCAGGATGCCGGGAATGGCGGAAGAGGCGCGCACCGCCTCCCAGAGAGGGCCGCGCCGGATCTCGACCATCTCGTTCGAGGAGAGGTCGGCCGCCACCGCGTAGTGGGGCAGCCAGAGATCCTCCACCGGCCCCTCGCCGTAGTGCTTGAGGAGCGCGGCATCGAGCACCTTGTGGTCGAGGAACGCGTATTTCGGCACCGTCACCCGCCGCATCGCGCCCGAACGCACGAAGATTTCCTCGACACGCGGCCCGATCTCCTCGGCGGTCAGGCCGAGCGCGATGGCCCCGGCCATGGCCGAGCCGACGGAGGTTCCGCCGACGATGTCGAGCGGGACGCCGGCCTCGCCGAGCGCGCGCCAGACGCCGACATGCGCGACCCCGAAGGCCCCGCCGCCCGAGAGCACCATGCCGATGGCCTGTCCGGTCAGGAACCGCCCGAGCCGCGCGATGTCGAGGCCGTCCTCGGCCAGGGCGACGTGGTGGTGCATGAAGACCGGCCGCGAGCCGAGCCACCGCGCGGTGCCGCTCGCGTGCCGCATCCGGTGGGGATGGATCAGGACGAGGCGCCGCTGGCTCTCGGGCACGAGGTCGAGCGCCATCGCCTCGATCTCGGAGGGCGGTGCGTGGCGCAGCGCCTGGGCCACGAGGATGACGTGGTCGGCCTGCCGCAGCGCCGCGCGCGACCAGTCCGTGGCGCCGGTTCCCGCGACGAAGAGCACCGCGTCGGCGGTCCGCTCCTGCGCGTTCAGCCAGGACACGGCCTCGGGGCTCGCGGGGTCGCAGCCGGGGCCGAGCGCGTCGCGGAAGGTGGCTTCCGTCACCGTGCGGATCGCCATGTGCCGCCCCATCGCCCGGGCGAGGTCCGGCACGAAATCCTCCGGCAGGGGGGCGCCGGCCGACGGCACCACGCAGTAGG
>NZ_JBQLZP010000378.1:0-3953 GCF_052168335.1 Roseicyclus sp.
GACATGCGTCCGTGACCCTGGGCGCGGCCCGGTCGGAGGCGGCGCTGGCCGTGGACCGGGCCGCGCGCGACAACTATGGCCGCCTGCTCGCCTTCCTTGCCGCCCGCACGCGGGACATTGCGGCGGCGGAGGACGCGCTGTCCGAAGCCTTCGCCACCGCGCTCCGCCGCTGGCCCGAGACGGGCGTACCGCGGACGCCGGAGGCCTGGCTTCTCACCGTGGCGCGTCGTGCTGCGGGCAAGCGCGCACGAGCCGGCGCAACCGCCGAGGCGGCGCTGCCCGCGCTGACCCTGCTGACGGAGGAAACCATGGACCGCGCGTCCGATCCGCTCCCCGACGAGCGGCTGAAGCTGATGTTCGCCTGCGCGCACCCCGCCATCGACCGGGGCATCCGCACCGCGCTGATGCTCCAGACCGTCCTCGGACTCGACGCGGCGCGCATCGCCCGCGCCTTCGTGGTGCAGCCCGCCGCCATGGGCCAGCGCCTGTCGCGCGCCAAGGCCAAGATCAAGGCGGCGGGCATCCCCTTCCGCCTGCCCGAGCCGGAGGAGCTGGAGGCCCGCCTCGACGATGTGCTCCTCGCCATCTACGCGACCTACGGCCTCGGCTGGGACGTGCCCGGCGGGCTCGAGGCCGGGCGGATGGGCGAGGACCTGGCGGGCGAGGCGCTGTTCCTTGCGCGGCTCGTCGCGGCGCTCCTGCCCGGCGAGCCGGAGCCCGGGGGCCTCCTCGCGCTGATCCTCTATTGCGAGGCGCGGCGTGCGGCGCGGCGGGACGCTTCGGGCGCCTACGTGCCGCTGGCCGCGCAGGACCGTGCCCGATGGAACGGCGCGATGGTGGCCGAGGCTGAGCGGACGCTCGAGAACGCCGCGCGCGCCGGGCGGCCCGGACGCTTCCAGACCGAGGCCGCGATCCAGTCGGTGCAGGTGCAGGCGCCGCGCGGGCGGACAGGGGATCCGGCGGTCCTCTCGGCGCTCTACGACTTCCTCGTGACGCGCTGGCCGAGCCTCGGGGCGGAGGTGTCGCGCGCCGTCGTCCACGGCGCGGCGCGGGGGCCGGAGCGCGGGCGCCAGATCCTCGACGCGCTCCCGCCCGAGCGTGTGGCCGCCTACCAGCCCTACTGGGCCGCGCGGCTCGACCTCTGCCTGCGGGCGGGCGATGCCGAGGCGGCCGAGGCGGCGCGCGCGCGGGCCATCGCGCTCAGCGACGATCCGGCGGTGCGCGACTGGCTCAGGGCCTATCGTGGCGGCGGATTGAGCCCCTTGTTGTAGGGGGTCCAATCCTCGACCTCGGGGTAGAACGTCCGCCGCCACGCCCGCACCCTCGGGTTCATGACGCGCCGCCAGAGCGGCGGGACCATCGCGACCGCCGTCATTACCGGGTAGCCGTGCGGAAGCTGCGGCGCCTCGTCCGGTCCGTAGGTCTGCAGGAGGGGAAAGCGCCGGTCGGGCTTGAAGTGATGGTCCGAGTGCCGTTGCAGGTTGATGAGGAGCCAGTTCGACGCCCGATGCGCCGCGTTCCACGAATGGCGCGGACGGACGTGCTCGTAGCGCCCCTCGCCGAGATGCTTCCGCGTCAGCCCGTAGTGCTCGACGTAGTTGGTGAGCTCGAGCTGCCAGATCGCGACGAAGGCCTGGAAGGCGAAGAGGCCGACACCGCCCCACCCGCCGATGGCGTAGGCGAGCGCGAGGAAACCCGCCTGAAGCCCCGCGTAGCGCCAGAACGGGTTGGAGCGGTGCCACCACGGCAGGCCCTTGCGCGCCAGCATCGCGGCCTCGGCGGCGAAGGCGGAAACCAGGCTCTGCCGCAGCACGCGCGGGAAGAAGCGGTGGAACCCCTCGTTGTAGCGCGCCGTCACCGGGTCGCGGACGGTGCCGACATAGCGGTGATGCACGAGCAGATGCTCCGAGCGGAAGTGCGCGTAGAGCACCGAGGCGAGGAGGAGGTCGGACAGCGTCCGCTCCAGCCGGTTCCTCTGGTGCATCAGTTCGTGCGCGTAGTTGATGCCGATGGTCCCGCTGAGGACGCCGACGCCGAAGAACAGGCCGAGCTTCTCTGCCGTGCCGAGCGTGCCGGAGGTCTGGGCGAGCCAGATCATGTAGAAGATCACGGCGGCCTGGAGCGGGAACCAGACCAGCGTGACGAGGCGATAGGCCCCGAGCGCCGCGTCGGGCGTGGCGGGGTCGGCGTTCTCCTCGTTCAGCCCCGCCGCCGCGTCGAGGATCGCGAAGAGCCACCAGGTGCTCAGCGGCACGAGCGCCAGCCACCAGCCGCCCTGATGCGCCACGGCGACGATAAGCGGCACCAGCGCGAGCGATGCCCAGAAGGGCAGCGCGGCAGGCAGGGACGCGCGTTTCGCCGCCGGGACCATGTCACTTTCTCTCCGGGTGCTCTGCGATAGAATCGGCCAGGCCCTCGGCTCCGTCAATCCCCCGCCCATTCCGTCCGTGCGAGGTCGAAGGCCTTGCGCATGACGGTGGGAAGCGCGGCGGGGCGGAACTCCGCCCGGGGGACGAAGACGCCGCGGGAAGGCGCGGCATCGGCATCCACCTCGGCGAGGCGGAGGAACAGGCGCAGATGGAAATGCGTGAAGGTATGCCGCACCTCGAGGCCGGGATCGCGCCATTCGGCGGAGAGCGGCGGGGCGGGGACGGGCGCGCCCTCGGCCCAGTCGGTGCCGGGCCAGCCGAGCATCCCGCCCAGAAGCCCGCTCGGCGGACGCGTCTCGAGCAGGAGCGCGCCGTCCGTCCGCCGCGCGAGGTAGGCGATCCCCTGCCGCACCGGCTTGGCCTTCTTCGGCGACTTCGCGGGCAGGTCTGCCGCGATCCCCTGCCGCCGCCCCTCGCAGCCCGGCAGCAGGGGACAGATCCCGCAGGCGGGCGCGCGCGGCGCGCAGATCGTCGCGCCGAGGTCCATCAGCGCCTGCGCGTGGCAGCCGGGGCGGTGGTCGGGCGTCAGCCGCGCGGCGAGCGCCCGGAGACGCTCCTTCGAGCCCGGCAGCGGCTCCGCCACCGCGAAGAGGCGGGCCATCACGCGCTCGATGTTGCCGTCGAGCACGGCGGCGGGCCGGTCGAAGGCGATGGCCGCGATCGCCGCCGCCGTGTACGGGCCGATGCCGGGCAGCGTCCGCAGCCCCTCCTCCGTGTCGGGGAAGGCGCCGCCGTGCTCCCCGGCCACGACGCGCGCGCATTTCAGCAGGTTCCGCGCCCGCGCGTAGTAGCCGAGGCCCGCCCAGGCGGCCATGACCTCGGCATCCTCGGCGCGGGCGAGGTCGGTGACGGTCGGCCAGCGCGTCGTGAAGCGGTGGAAGTAGTCGCGCACCGCCGCCACCGTCGTCTGCTGGAGCATCACCTCCGACAGCCAGACGGCATAGGGGTCCGGCCGGACGCCATCGGCAAGGTCGCGCGGACCCACGCGCCAGGGCAGCGCGCGCGCGTGCACGTCGTACCAGCGCATCAGCGCGTCCTGCATCTCCCCGTCACGCAAGCGTTATCCGTCCCCGAAGCCGTCGTTATTGGTTAACAGAGCGTATCGGCATAGATTGCCGGCTGACCGGGAAAGACAAGTCCCGAGCGAAGGACACGAACATGGCCCCGCCGCGCCAGACAGAGACGCCGCCCGACACGCGCCGCCGCCGCGGCTTCGAGCCCGCATCCGCGCTCGTCGCCGCGCATCTGCGCGCCCCGGCCGAGAAGCGTGGTTTCCCGGAGGCCCGCCTCCTGACGCATTGGCGCGACGTGGCGGGCCCCGAGATCGCGGACATCGCCGTGCCGCTGCGCATCAGTTACGGCCGCGGCTTCGGCGGCACGCTCGTCCTGCTGACGACGGGCGCCAACGCCCCGGTGCTCGAGATGCGCGGAACCGAGATCGTCGAGCGGGTGAACGCCTGCTACGGCTATCGCGCCATCGCCCGCATCCAGGTGACGCAGACGGCGCCGGCGGGCTTCGCGGAG
>NZ_JBQLZP010000379.1:0-2810 GCF_052168335.1 Roseicyclus sp.
CGCTGGCGGGCGGTGCGATGATGGTGTCGCCGGGACGGCAGGTCGCCATGAAGGCGTAGAGGTTGGCGAGCGCGCCCGAGGGCACGCGGATCTCGGCGAAGCGGGCGTCGAAGACCTCGGCGGCCAGCTCCGCGGCGATGACCTCGATCTCCTCGATGGCCTCGAGCCCCATCTCGTACTTGTCGCCCGGATAGCCGAGCGACGGGCGCGAGCCGATGCCCGAGGCGAGCAGCCGCTCGGCCTTCGGGTTCATCACGTTGGTGGCGGGATTGAGGTTGAAGCACGCCCTCTCGTGGATGCGCCGGTTCTCCTCGGCGAGCGCCTCGATCCGGGCGAGCAGCGCCGCGCTGTCGGCCGCCGCGGTCTCGGCCGCGATCGTCTGCACGCGCCTCTCGCAGAGGTCGGGCACCCAGGTCCGTCCGGCCAGCGTCATGTCGGTCCCTCCTGTCTGACGGGGGGCAGGATGCCGGGAACCGCGCCGCCCCGCAAACGGGATCGGCGCAGGCGTCTCGGCCGGTCACGGCACGCATTGGGGGCTTAACATTCGCGGCGAATGCCTCTATAGGCCGCCGCCAGACATGCGTGTGAGGCCCGCTCTGGCCGGATTCGCCCGGTAGTGAACCCGGGGTCGGGACTTCCCGCGCGAAAACCGTATTCGAAGCCCGACGAAAGAGACACACGCCATGGCAAATTCGCCCCAGTCCAAGAAACGCGCCCGCCAGAACGAGCGTCGCTACGAGGTCAACAAGGCCCGGCGGTCGCGCATCCGCACCTTCCTCCGCCGCGTCGAGGAGGCCATCGCCTCGGGCGATCCGGCCGCCGCCGCGACCGCGCTCCGCGCCGCCCAGCCCGAGCTGATGCGCGGCGTCACGAAGGGCGTTGTCCACAAGAACACGGCCGCCCGGAAGATGTCGCGCCTGAGCGCCCGCGTGAAGTCGATGTCCGTCTGACGCAGGCGCCCCAGCCCCTTGTTTTCAAGGCGTCCGGACCCCGGGCGTCTTTTTTTTTCTGGAAATGTCTTGGTCGCTCAAGGCGCTACTCGGACCCGTGAGATTCGATTTTCACACCCCCGCTGAGTCAAGCGCGAAGATATGTTGCGGCGCTCGCGCGAGTCCCGCTAGCTTCCGACAGCGATTCAGACGCCTGGGGGGCGGATGGAGCGGGCTACGGGCAGGACCCGGGGCGGATTGCGGTGGCCGGATCGGATGGACAGGGTCGGTCAGGGCACCCGGCGGCAAGGAACCGCCACGTCTCGGTGAATGTCCGGAGAAACAGGGGTGCATCTTCGCTCGGGCCTTTCCTCGGCACGACCTGCGCCTCGCGTTTCGGCGTGCTGAACACATCCCCCTCCAAGATCTTTGGGATTCGGGACCGAGTGTCAGGTGTGTCGGCAAGTGCCGCCATTCTCGGACATGTCGTTTCTCGTGATGGCCAGGGGTCGGCGGCGCGACGAATCTCCCGCATGGGTCCGATGCGGGGAATCGGGATACAATGGTCGACAAGGCAGCGGCCGCACAAAAAAGAGAACGAGGAACGGGATGACGAACGAGACGTGGGGCCAGGTGCGAGACGAGCTTCTGAGGGCGGTGGGCAAGAACAACTTCTCGGCCTGGATCGAACCGATCAGCTTCGACCGGATGGTGGGGCGGACGGCCCTGTTCCACGTTCCCACCACGTTCTTCGGCTCGTGGGTGTCGCAGAACTTCGGCGACGTGATCCTGCGCCATCTCTCCTCGGCAGGCGTCAGCGTCGACCGGGTCGAGTTCCAGGTGGGTCCGGCGCGGACCGCGCCCGTCAACGAGAACGCGCGCCCCGCCGCTGCCCGCGCCGAGGCGCTCGAGGCGGCGACGGCGGCTTCGGTCCAGGCCCGCGAGGCCGCCCCGCCGCCTCCCCCCGTGGCTCCGGCCCGGGCGAAGGCGCCCGACGACGTGCCCGGCGCGAACCTCAACCCGAACTTCACCTTCGACAACTTCGTGGTCGGCAAGCCGAACGAGCTTGCCCATGCCGCCGCGCGGCGCGTGGCCGAGGGGCGTGACGTCACGTTCAACCCGCTCTTCCTCTATGGCGGCGTCGGCCTCGGCAAGACCCACCTGATGCACGCCATCGCCTGGGAACTGCGCGCGAACTTCCCCGAGGCCGACATCCTCTACCTCTCGGCCGAGCAGTTCATGTACCGCTTCGTGCGCGCGCTGCGCGAGCAGGACACCATCGGCTTCAAGCAGATGTTCCGCGCCGTCGACGTGCTGATGGTCGACGACGTGCAGTTCATCGCCGGCAAGACCTCGACCCAGGAGGAGTTCTTCCACACGTTCAACGCGCTCGTGGAGATGGGCAAGCAGATCGTCATCTCCGGCGACCGCGCGCCGGTCGACATGGAGGAGCTCGACGGCCGCATCGCCTCGCGGCTCCAGTGCGGCCTCGTGGTGGACATCCACCCGACCGACTACGAGCTGCGGCTCGGCGTGCTCCAGCACAAGGCCGAGCGGATGCGCGCGCGCAACCCCAAGATCCGCATCGCCGACGGCGTGCTGGAGTTCATCGCGCGCAAGGTCTCGTCGAACATCCGCGTGCTCGAGGGCGCGCTGACCCGTCTCTTCGCCTTCGCGGACCTCGTCCAGAAGGACATCACCATGGACATGGTCCAGGACTGTCTCTCGGACATCCTGCGCGCCACGGACAAGAAGGTGACGATGGACGAGATCATCAAGAAGACCTGCGAATACTACAACATCCGCCAGGCCGACCTGATGAGCGCGAACCGCTCGCGCGCGATCGCCCGGCCGCGCCAGGTGGCGATGTTTCTCTGCAAG
>NZ_JBQLZP010000380.1:0-1382 GCF_052168335.1 Roseicyclus sp.
GGCCAGGCCGAGATGGCGGTCCTTGCCATCATCGTCGGCGCGGACCTCGGCTATGTCGTGGTCCACCACATCACGCGCGTCTTCCTGATCATCACCGGCGCGCCGATCCTCGCACGGGTCTTCGGGATCGGCGGAAGGCGCCGGGACTGAGCCCCCGCGACGCCACGTTGACCGGAGCCGAGCTTCGGTGCGAAAATGGCGCCGACCTGCGTTTCAACAGGATGGGAGAACCACATGAAAACCCTTGCACTTCCCGCAGCCCTCGCGGCCGCGTCGCTCCTCGTGACGGGCTGCGTGGCGACCAACCCCACGCCCGGCCTCGCCAACCCGACGAGCCCCGCCGCGCGGGCCTGCGTCGCCGCCGTCGCCGAACGCACCGGCCGGAGCGACCTCGAGGTCTTCGCCCACGTGCCCGTCTCCGGCGGCGCCTTCACCAATGTCGAGATCCGCGGCGGGGCCCGTTACATGTGCCGCACGGGCGCCAACAACGCGGTGCTCGAGGTGCTTCCGGTCTGAAGCGGCGCAATGCATGGAATTGTAAAGGCTCCTGGGGATATCCATCCTTATCCCTGTGGATGGGGATCGATTTTCGGTAGTGCCCGGCCCTCCCTTTTCAGTGGCGGCGCCTGTCTCGGGCCCGCATGACGGGCTCTGCCCACACCCGCGCCGGCGCGCGCCGCACGTCAGGATAGCGAGATCATGGACTTCTCCATCACTCCCGAGCTCGCGTCCCTGCGGGACCGCATCGAGGCCTTCGTCGAGGCCGAGATCCTGCCGGTCGAGGCCGACCGCGCGAGCTGGGACGCGCATGGCAACATCGCGGAAGGGCCGCTGGCCGCGCTCCGGGCGAAGGCGCGGGCCGAGGGGCTCTGGTGCCCGCAACTCTCGCCCGGGAACGGCGGGCTCGGCCTCGGCAAGATGGGCATGGCCGTCACCTACGAGGCGATGAACCGCTCGATCTTCGGGCCCGTCGTCTTCAACGCCGCCGCCCCCGACGACGGCAACATGATGGTGCTCGAGGCGCTGGGCACCGAGGCGCAGAAGGCGCGCTGGCTCGCCCCCATCGCGGCGGGCGAGGTGCGCTCGGCCTTCGCCATGACCGAGCCGCACCCGGGCGGCGGCTCGGACCCCGGCATGATGCGCACGACCGCGACGCGCGAGGGCGGCGACTACGTGATCCGCGGGCACAAGTGGTTCATCACCGGCGCGGAGGAGGCGGCGCATTTCATCCTGCTCGCGCGCACCTCGGGCGATCCGCGCCGGGGGCTGACCGCCTTCCTCCACCACCGCGACGACCCCGGCTGGCGGATCGTGCGGCGCATCGGGATCATGGGACCCGAGGAACATGGCGGCCATTGCGAGATCGTCTACGAGGGCCTGCG
>NZ_JBQLZP010000381.1:0-5858 GCF_052168335.1 Roseicyclus sp.
GCGGATGGCAGCCCTCCTCGCCGGGTACAGGGGGCGGCCGGGGGCGGACATGGGCGCGCTGGTCGCGGCGATCCTGGCGGTGCAGGATTGCGCCATCGCCCATGCCGGCGGCCTGATGGAGCTGGAGATCAACCCCCTCATCGCAACCGGGGGCGGCGCCGTCGCGGTCGACGCCCTGATCAGACTGGGAGAGACGCCATGACCGAGACCCCGATCCGGACCGAGCGCCGCGGCGCGGTGCTCGAGGTGACGATCGACCGGCCGAAGGCCAACGCGATCGACGCGGCCACGAGCCGGATCATGGGCGAGGTCTTCACCACGTTCCGCGACGACCCCGACCTGCGGGTCGCGGTCCTGACCGGGGCGGGGGAGAAGTTCTTCTGCCCCGGCTGGGACCTCAAGGCCGCGGCTGAGGGCGAGGCGCCCGACGGCGACTACGGCGTCGGCGGCTTCGGGGGTCTGCAGGAGCTGCGGGGGCTGAACAAGCCGGTGATCGCCGCGGTGAACGGCATCTGCTGCGGCGGCGGGCTGGAGCTCGCGCTGTCGGCCGACATGATCCTCGCGGCCGAGCACGCGACCTTCGCCCTGCCCGAGATCCGGTCGGGGACCGTGGCCGATGCGGCCTCGATCAAGCTGCCGAAGCGCATCCCCTACCACATCGCGATGGAGATGCTGCTGACCGGGCGCTGGATGGACGCCGGGGAGGCGGCGCGCTGGGGGCTGGTGAACCGGGTGCTTCCGGCTGCGGAACTCATGGATGCGGCGCGGGGGCTTGCGGAAGACCTGGCCGCAGGGCCGCCGCTCGTCTTCGCGGCGATCAAGGAGATCGTGCGCGAGGCGGAAGGCATGCGGTTCCAGGATGCCATGAACCGGGTCACGAAGAGCCAGTTCGAGACCGTGGAGCGCCTCTACCGGTCCGAGGACCAGAAGGAGGGCGCGCGCGCCTTCGCCGAGAAGCGCGATCCCGTATGGAAGGGAAAATAGCGGATTTTCGTACGAAAATCAGAAGGTTGCGATTTTTCGTACGAAAAATCGGGGAAAGGGAGGACAGGACATGCCGCTGACCATGACCCGCGAGGTCTTCATCACCTGCGCCGTGACCGGCTCGGGCGCCACGCAGGACCGGAGCCCTCATGTGCCCCGCAGCCCGAAGGAGATCGCCGAGAGCGCCATCGAGGCGGCCCGCGCGGGTGCGGCGATCGTCCATTGCCATGTCCGCGACCCCGAGACCGGCGCCCCGTCCCGCCGGGTCGAGCTCTACCGCGAAGTGACCGAGCGCATCCGCGACGCCGAGGTGGACGTTGTCCTGAACCTGACGGCCGGCATGGGCGGCGACCTCGTCTTCGGCCCGACCGACCGGCCGCTGCCGCTGAGCGACAAGGGCACCGACATGGCCGGCGCCGCCGAGCGGGTGGCGCACGTGGCCGAGTGCCTGCCCGAGATCTGCACCCTCGACTGCGGCACGATGAACTTCGCCGAGGCCGACTACGTCATGACCAACACGCCCGGGATGCTGCGCGCCATGGGGCGGATGATGACGGAGCTCGGCGTGAAGCCCGAGATCGAGGCCTTCGACACCGGGCATCTCTGGTTCGCGAAGGAGCTGGTGAAGGAGGGCGTGCTCGACGGCCCCGCGCTCGTGCAGCTCTGCATGGGCGTGCCCTGGGGGGCACCGGACGACCTCAACACCTTCCTGGCGATGGTGAACGCCGTTCCGCAGGACTGGACCTTCTCGGCCTTCTCCCTCGGGCGCAACCAGATGGCCTACGCGGCGGCAACCGTGCTCGCGGGAGGTCACGTCCGGGTCGGGCTCGAGGACAACCTCTGGCTCGACAAGGGCGTCCTCGCCACCAATGCGCAGCTCGTCGAGCGCGCCGTCGGCATCGTCGAGCGGATGGGCGCGCGGGTGATGACCCCGCAGGAGGTGCGCGACAGGCTCGGCCTCGTGAAGCGGGCGCCGCGGTGAGCCGCCGCGTCGTCATTACCGGCGGCGCGAGCGGGCTCGGCCTCGCCATGGCTGAGGCCTTCCTGCGCGCCGGCGACCGGGTGGCGGTCTGCGACGCCGATCCGGGCGCGGTCGCCGCCGTTCCTCCGTCGATCCGGGCCGAGGTGGCGGACGTGACCGACGAAGGCGCGATGGGCGGATTCCTCGGGCGGATCGAGGCGGACTGGGGCGGGGCGGACGTGGTGATCTCGAACGCCGGGATCGGCGGGCCGGCGGGCGCGATCGAGACGCTCGGCTTCGCGGAGTGGCGGCGCTGCCTGTCCGTCAACCTCGACGGCGCCTTCCTGACCTGCCGCTGGGCGGCGCGGGTGATGAAGGCGCAGGGATCGGGCCTGATCCTGCTCACGAGCTCGGTCTCGGGCCTCTTCGGCTTTCCCTGGCGCACGCCCTACGTGGCGGCGAAATGGGGGATCGTGGGCCTGACCAGGGCGCTCGCCTCCGAACTCGGACCGCAGGGCGTCCGCGTCAACGCGATCTGCCCCGGCGCGGTCGAGGGGCCGCGGATGGACCGGGTCGTGGCGATGGAGGCGCTCGCGCAGGGCCGGTCGGAGGCGGAGGTGCGCGCGGGCTTCACCGAAGGTGTCGCGCTCCGCCGCTTCGTGACGGCGGAGGAGGTGGCGGCGATGGCGCTCTTCCTCGCTTCACCGGGGGCGGCGGCGATCAGCGGGCAGGCGCTGGCGGTGGACGGGCACACGGAAAGGACGACGTGATGGGGGATGGCATGAAGACGGTGAAGTTCACCGCCATGAAGGACGGCGACCGCGAGGACTACGAATTCCTCGAGCGCCACGAGGTCGCGTATACCGCCGGGACGGCCGGCCGGCTCCTGCGGGCGCTGGAGGAGCTGGACGAAAGCCTCTCGGGCTACAAGGTCACGCGGCTCGGCCATTCGCTGCAATCGGCCACGCGCGCCTGGCGGGACGGCGCCGACGAGGACTGGATCGTCGCGGCGCTGCTCCACGACATCGGGGACATCCATGCCCCCTGCAACCACGACGAATACGCGGCGGCGATCCTGCGCCCCTTCCTGCGCGAGCAATGCACCTGGGTGGTGGAGAAACACGGGCTGTTCCAGCGGCTCTACTATGCCCATCACACCGGCGGCGATCCCGAGGCGCGGCAGTGCGAGGCGGGCAACCCGTATTTCGACGATTGCGCGGAGTTCTGCGAGCGCTGGGACCAGGCGAGCTTCGATCCCGACTATCCGTCGCTGCCGCTGGCGCATTTCGCGCCGATGGTGGAGCGTGTCTTCGCGCGGAAGCCCCACGATCCAGCGGTGCTGCGGCGGGGCGCGCGCGTGGCGTTGACGGATGCGGAGCGCGCGGCGGAAAGGGCCGCGGCATGAAGGCGGCGATGATCGGCGGCGGGGTGATCGGCGGCGGCTGGGCCGCGCGGTTCCTGCTGAACGGCTGGGACGTGGCGGTCTTCGACCCCGACCCGGAGGCGGAGCGCAAGGTGGGCGAGGTGCTGGCGAACGCGCGGCGCGCGCTCCCCGGTCTCTACGAGCGCGCGCTGCCGCCCGAGGGACGGCTCGGGTTCTGCGACACGCTGGAGGAGGCCGTGGAGGGCGCCGACTGGGTGCAGGAGAGCGTGCCGGAGCGGCTCGACCTCAAGCACCGGGTGCTGGCTCAGGTGATGGCGGCGGCGCCCGAGGACGCGGTCATCGGCAGCTCGACCTCGGGCTTCAAGCCCTCCGAACTCAACGCGCAGGGCGCCCGCGCCGTGGTCGCGCATCCGTTCAACCCGGTCTACCTGCTGCCGCTGGTCGAGCTGGTGGGCGACGCCGATCTCACGGGCCGGGCGGCGGAGACGCTGCGCGGGATCGGCATGTTCCCCCTGATCCTGCGCAGGGAGATCGACGCCCATATCGCCGACCGCTTCCTCGAGGCGGTCTGGCGCGAGGCGCTGTGGCTGGTGAAGGACGGGATCGCGACGACCGGGGAGATCGACGAGGCGATCCGCATGGGCTTCGGCCTGCGCTGGGCGCAGATGGGCCTGTTCGAGACCTACCGGATCGCGGGCGGCGAGGCGGGGATGCGGCACTTTCTCGCGCAGTTCGGGCCCTGCCTGACCTGGCCCTGGACGAAGCTGATGGACGTGCCGGAGTTCACCGACGAGTTGGTGGACCTCATCGCGGGGCAGTCCGACGCGCAGTCCGGGCACCGGACGATCCGCGAGCTCGAGCGGCTCAGGGACGACAACCTCGTGGGCATCCTGCGCGCGCTCCGCCGCACGGGGAGCGGGGCGGGCGGTGTCGTCCTCGCGCACGAGCGGACGCTGCCGCAGGGCGGCACGGGACCGGACGGCTTGCCGGTGACGCTCGAGATGCAGGTGCCGACGAGCTTCGTCGACTACAACGGCCACATGAACGAGGCGCCCTATCTCGAGGTCGGCGTGCGGGCCTCGGACCGGCTGATGGAGATGATCGGCGCGGACGCGGACTACATCGCGGGCGGGCTCAGCTACTTCACCGCCGAGACCGACATCCGGTTCCTCTCCGAGATCGACATCGGCGCCCGGATCACCGTGACGACGCAGGTGGTCGGCGGCGACGGGCGCAAGCTGCACCTCTTCCACCGGTTCTGGACCGGCGGCGAGAGCCCGGCGGCCACCATGGAGACGCTGCTCCTGCATGTCGATCTCGGAACCCGGCGCGTGGTGGCGCCCGGCGGCGCCGTGGCGGAGCGGGTTGCGGCGCTGGTGGCGGCGCACGCGGGCCTGCCGGCGCCGGAGCGGCTGATCCTCGGGCGTCCCGCTTCGTGAGGCAGGCGGACGCGGACGGGGCATCGAACCCCGCCCGCGTCCGGCGCGCGTCGCGCGCCAGGTTGCGTATTTGAAGAAAGATGAAGGACCGGGGCGGTTTTCCGGTCAGACCACGTCGGCGCGTTCGGGGAGGCGTCCGGCCTCGCGCGCCTCGAGGAGGCGGGTGAGCCAGTCGGGGTCCATCTCGGGCACGGAGGACAGGAGAAGCTCGGTATAGGGTTCGTGCGGGGGGGCGAACATTCGTGACTTGGTGCCCTGCTCGACCACGCGGCCGTTCTGCATGACCACCACCTCGTCGGCGATCGCGCGCACCGTCGCGAGGTCGTGGGTGATGAACATGTAGGCCAGCCCGAATTCCTCCTGCAGGCGGTTGAGGAGCTTCAGGATGCCTTCCTGCACGATCTGGTCGAGCGCGCTCGTGACCTCGTCGCAGATGATGAGCCGGGGTTCGGCGGCGAGCGCGCGGGCGATGCCGATACGCTGCTTCTGCCCGCCCGAGAGCTCGCCGGGGAAGCGGTCGATATAGGTGTCGGGGTCGAGTTCGATCAGTGCGAGGAGTTCCCGCACGCGGGCGGTCAGCGCCTTGCCCTCGAGGCCGAGATACATCTGCGCCGGCCGCCCGATGATCTCGCGGAGGCGCATCTTGGGATTCAGCGCGGTGTCGGCCATCTGGTAGATCATCTGGACCTGCCGGAGCTGCTCGCGCGTGCGGCCGCGGAGGGCGGGGGGCAGGGGCTTGCCCTCGAAGAGCACCTCGCCCGACTTCGGCGGCAGGAGGCCGGTGATCACGCGGGCGGTGGTGGACTTGCCCGAGCCGCTTTCGCCCACGACGGCGACGGTGCGGCCGGCGTGGATGTCGAAGCCGACGTCCTCGAGCACGTTGACCGTGCCGTAGGCCGCGGTGACGCCGCGCACCGAGACGACGGGCGTGCCGGTCGCCTTCGGCTGCTCGGGCCGCGCGAAGCTGCGGACGGCCCAGAGGGACCTGGTGTAGTCCTCGCGCGGGGCGTCGAGCATCTCGCGCGTCTCGGCCTCCTCGACCTCCTCGCCGCGGAGGAGCACCTTGATCCGGTCGGCGGCCTGCGCCACG
>NZ_JBQLZP010000382.1:0-15104 GCF_052168335.1 Roseicyclus sp.
GAGCTGGACCTGCGCGAGGGTTACGTCCATGCCCGGGCGCCCTCGGGGCTGAAGGGCGCGGTCTTCGAGTTCCCGCTCGTCTCTGTCGGCGCGACGGAGAACGCCCTGATGGCGGCGACGCTCGCGAAGGGCACGACAATCCTCAGGAACGCCGCGCGCGAGCCCGAGATCGTGGACCTCGCCCGCTGCCTGCGCGCGATGGGCGCCGAGATCGAGGGCGAGGGGACCTCCGAGATCACGGTGCAGGGCGTCGACCGTCTGCACGGCGCGACGCATCCCGTGGTGATCGACCGGATCGAGCTCGGCACCTACATGCTGGCGCCCGCCATCGCCGGCGGCTCGGTCGAGCTCCCCGGCGGGCGGATGGACCTCGTGCGGGCCTTCGCCGACAAGCTCGGCGAGGCCGGCATCGAGGTGAGCGAGACGGAGGCGGGCCTCCGCGTCGCGCGGGGCAACGGGCGCGTGCGCGCGGTCGACGTGGTGACGGAGCCCTTCCCGGGCTTCCCCACCGACCTCCAGGCGCAGATGATGGCGCTCATGTGCTTCGCCGAGGGGGTGAGCGTGCTCGAGGAGCGGATCTTCGAGAACCGATTCATGCACGCGCCGGAACTCATGCGCATGGGTGCACGGATCGACGTCCACGGCGGGACGGCACGGGTGACGGGGGTGGAGCGGCTGAAGGGCGCGCCGGTGATGGCGACGGACCTCCGCGCCTCGGTCAGCCTCATCCTCGCGGGCCTCGCGGCCGAGGGGGAGACGGTCGTGAACCGGGTCTACCACCTCGACCGGGGCTACGAGCGGGTGGAGGAGAAGCTCTCGGCCGTCGGCGCCAGGATCGAGCGGGTCCGGGGCGATGACTGAGGACGCCCGCTTCGAGGACGCCGACGAGGGGCCGGTCGCCCTCCGCGCGCTCGACGCCGAGGATCTGAAGGTGATCGCCGCGCTGGTGCAGGACGCGGTCTTCCCGGCCTCCGAGATGACCTGGGACCGGCGCAAGCGGCGCTTCGCCGTGCTCCTGAACCGGTTCCGCTGGGAACTCGGGACCGGACGCCCCGAACGCGTTCGGTCGCTCCTGGTGATCGAGGACGCGGCCCGCGTCTCGAGCCAGGGCATCGCGCGCGAGGATGGCGACCTGGTCCTGTCGCTCCTGACGCTGGACTGGGAGGCGGGCGAGGACGGGACGGGCCGCGTCACGCTGGTGCTTGCTGGCGACGGCGCGGTGGCGGTCGATGTCGAGGCGCTCGAGGTCACGCTCCGCGACGTGACGAAACCCTACGTCGCCCCCTCCGGCCGCGCGCCCGGCCACCCGGACTGAGCGCCGGAAAAAGAGGTTTTCCGGCGAAAAGCCCATGGCTTTTCGTCCGTTTTCCGTGCGGAAAACGGCGCCTCCCGACCGCACGGCTTGAGGCCGGCGGGAGGGCGCGCTATCTGGCCGCAACCGCCAGGAGGGACGATCCGCGATGCCCCATTTCCTCGACACCAGCGAGCCCGGCTTCGAGGCGCGCTTCGCCGCGCTTCTCGAGATGAAGCGGGAGGATGCGCCCGAGGTGGACGAGGCCGTCGCCGCGATCATCGCGGACGTGCGGGCGCGGGGTGACGCGGCGGTGATCGAGCTGACCGAGCGCTTCGACCGGCTGACCCTCACGCCCGCGACGATGGCCTTCTCGGCCGACGAGATCGACGCCGCCGTCGCATCGGTTCCGGCCGCCGAGCGCGACGCGCTCGAGGCGGCTGCCGAGCGCATCCGGGCCTACCACGTGCGCCAGATGCCGCAGGACGCGCGCTGGACGGACCCGGAGGGCGCGACGCTCGGCTGGCGCTGGACGCCGGTTTCGGCGGCCGGGCTCTACGTGCCGGGGGGGCTCGCCTCCTATCCCTCGAGCGTGCTGATGAACGCGATCCCGGCGCAGGTGGCGGGCGTGGAGCGTCTGGTGATCTGCGCGCCCACGCCTGGCGGCGTGGCCAATCCGCTCGTGCTGCTGGCCGCACGGCTTGCGGGTGTGGACACCATCTACCGGATCGGCGGCGCGCAGGCCGTCGCCGCCATGGCCTACGGCACGGCGACCATCGCGCCCGTCGACAAGATCACCGGGCCCGGCAACGCCTACGTTGCCGCCGCCAAGCGGCGCGTCTTCGGCAAGGTCGGGATCGACATGATCGCGGGGCCCTCCGAGATCCTCGTGATCGCCGATCGCGACAACGATCCCGACTGGATCGCGCTCGACCTCCTCTCCCAGGCCGAGCACGACGAGAGCGCGCAGTCGATCCTGATCACCGACGACGCTTCCTTCGGCAAGGCGGTGGCCTCGGCCGTGGAGAAGCGCCTCGAGACGCTGGAGCGGCGGGCCATCGCGGGCGCCTCCTGGCACGACTACGGCGCCGTCGTCACGGTGCGCGACCTCGACGAGGCGGCGGCGCTGTCGGACCGGATCGCGCCCGAGCACCTCGAGCTCTGCGTCGCCGACCCCGAGGCGCTTTTTGCGCGGATCACGCATGCAGGCGCCGTCTTCCTCGGCCAGTGGACGCCCGAGGCCATCGGCGACTACGTCGGCGGGCCGAACCACGTCCTGCCGACGGCGCGCTCGGCGCGGTTCTCCTCGGGCCTGTCGGTCCTCGACTTCATGAAGCGCACCACGCTCGCGCGGATGACGCCCGGGGCGCTCCGGGCCATCGGCCCCGCCGCCGAAACGCTGGCGCGTTCCGAAAGCCTCGAGGCGCACGGTCTTTCGGTGCGTGCGCGACTGGACACGTTGAACCGCTGAGCCGGATCGTGCATCCCTTGGCGTGAGGGGCCCGTTCAGGGGCATTACATGACCATGCATATCTGCCAGATCGACATAGACACGAGCGGCATGCCCGCGCCCACGCCCGAGATCGAGCAGGAGCGCAAGGTGGCCGTGTTCGACCTCCTGGAGGAGAATTCCTTCGTGCTTCCCCCGCGCGAGGGGCGCGAGATGCCCGACGGGCCCTACCGGCTGACCCTCGCCATCCGCGAGAAGCGCCTCGTCTTCGACGTGGACACCGAGGACGGGCGCGAGGCGGCCGAGTTCCACCTCTCGCTCAGCCCGTTCCGGCAGGTGGTCAAGGACTACTGGCAGATCTGCGAGAGCTATTACGACGCCGTGAAGCGCCTGCCGCCCAGCCAGATCGAGGCGATCGACATGGCGCGGCGCGGCATCCACAACGAGGGCGCGCGCATCCTCGAGGAACGGCTCGAGGGCAAGGCCGAGGTCGACATGGACACCGCCCGCCGCCTCTTCACCCTGATCTGCGTCCTGCACTTCGGAGGCTGAGCGGCGTCTTGGCACGGGACTTCCCCCAGTCTGTCCTGTTCTGCTGCGACCACAACGCGACCCGCTCCCCGATGGCGGAGGGGCTGATGAAGAAGTTCTACGGCCACCGCGCCTACGTGCAGTCGGCGGGCGTCAAGAACGAGCTCGAGATCGACGGCTTCGCCGTCGCCGTCTGCGCCGAGATGGGCGTGCCGCTGGAACGCCACCGGGTGCGCAGCTTCGACGAGATGCAGGAATGGGGCGACGACATCTCGGGCTTCGACCTGATCGTGGCGCTCTCGCCCGCGAGCCAGCGGCGCGCGCTCGACCTCACGCGGCACTTCCACCTCGACGTGGAATACTGGCCGATCCTCGACCCCACCGGCCTCGGCGAGACGCGGGAGGCCAAGCTCGACGCCTACCGGCAGGCGCGGGACCAGATCGCGAAACGGATGGTGGACCGCTTCGGCCCGCCGACACAGCACGAGGAAGCGACGGCATGAGCGACATGGACGACGCGCGCGAGGTCGTCGCGCGCTACTACGCAGCCTTCAACGCGGGCGACACGGAAGGGATGCTCGCCTGCCTCTCCGACGACGTGGCGCACCACGTCAACGAGGGGGCGGTGCGGCGCGGCAAGGCGGCCTTCGCCGCCTTCTGCGCGCACATGTCCCGCTGCTACGCCGAGCGGCTGACCGACATCGTCGTCATGGCGAGCCCGGACGGCACCCGCGCGGCGGCGGAGTTCACCGTGAACGACACCTACCTCGCCACCGACGACGGCCTGCCCGAGGCGCGGGGGCAGACCTACGTGCTGCCGGGCGGCGGGTTCTTCAGCCTCGCGAACGGGCGCATCACCCGCGTCGTCACCTACTACAACCTCGCCGACTGGGTGCGGCAGGTCTCGGACTGACCGCCCCTCAGCCTCGGGGCGTTTCGCCGCGCGCAAGGAGGCTCCGCCAGCGCCGCTGCCGGTGGGCGCAGAAGAGGCGCGCGAAGAGGGCGACCGCCCCCGTCAGCGGACCGGCCTCGATCGTCACCTCGTCGGTGTAGCGCGTGCCCGTGCCCTCGGGTGCTATGGTGATGAGATGGTCCCAGGTCCGCGCAAGCTGTCCGCCGCCCGCGTCCCGCACCCGGAAGGCGCCGTCGCCGCGCGCCTCGAAGCGGATGCGGATCGTCTGGCGGCCAAGCGGCAGGACGCCCAGGAACCGCATCGCGACCTCGTGCTCCCCCTCGGCCCAGACCTCGGGAAAGGGCCCCGGGAGCGGCCGGAAGGTCAGGAGCGGGCGGGAGACGTGGACCAGCGTGGCGGGCCGCATCACGAGGGCGCGGACCCGCTCGGGCGGTGCGGGAAGCAGGGCCGTCAGGCTGATCTTGCGCATGGCGCCTCTCTGCGTGCAGGAAGGGGGCTCGGGATGGAAGGTTAGGAAGGAGCAGCAGATGGAGCAATCCGGCGGCACGCGCCTGACCTACCGCGAGCATCTCGGCGCAGGCATCGCCGCCGTGACCGAGGATCTCGCCCGGCTGCGGATCGAGGTGTTCCGCGACTGGCCCTATCTCTACGACGGCGACCTCGACTACGAGCGGCGCTACCTCGCCGAGTATGCTGCGGGCGACGGGATCGTCGTCGCGGCCCATGACGGCGGACGCATGGTGGGCGCGGCGACGGGAATGCCGCTCGCGGCCCATGCGGACGGTTTCGCCGCCGCCTTCGAGGGCACGGGGATCGACATGGGCGAGGTGTTCTACTGCGCCGAGTCCGTTCTCCTGCCGGACTACCGGGGGCAGGGGGCCTATCGCCGCTTCTTCGAGCGCCGCGAGGACCGCGCGCGGGCGCTCGGGTTCCCTCTCGCGGCGTTCTGCGGTGTCGTCCGCCCCGAGGATCACCCCCTCCGCCCGACCGACGCCCGCCCGCTCGACCCCGTCTGGCGGCGCTTCGGCTATGCGCCGCTGCCGGGCGCCGTCGCGCGCTTCGACTGGCGCGACATCGGCGAGACGGCGGAAACCGAGAAACCCCTCCAGGTCTGGATCAAGCGCCTATGAAGATCGCCGCCGCCGCCTATCCGCTCGACCGCTTCGACCGTTGGGTCGACTATGCCGAGAAACAGGTCGCCTGGGTGCGCGAGGCGGCGAATGCGGGCGCCGACCTCCTCGTGTTTCCGGAATACGGCCGGATGGAGCTTGCCGCCCTGACCGGGCAGGCCCACGACCTCGAGGCCTCGCTCCACGCCGCGGCCGCCCTCGCCGAGAAGGCCGATCACCTGATGGCCGACCTCGCGCAGGGATACGGCGTCCACATCCTCTGCCCCTCGGGCCCGGTCTTCGAGGAGGGGCGCGAGCGGCCGGTCAACCGCGCCTGGTTGCTCGGGCCCGACGGGGAGGCGCCCTTCCTCGCCTACCAGGACAAGCAGGTCATGACCCGTTTCGAGCGCGAGACGTGGAACGTCGTCCCCGGCGACCCGCTCGAGGTGATCGACACGCCCCTCGGGCGCATCGGGGTCCTCATCTGCTACGACGCGGAATTCCCGCTTCTCGGCCGCGCGCTGATCGAGCAGGGGGCCGAGATCCTGCTCGTCCCCTCCTGCACCGACAGCCTGCACGGCTACAGCCGGGTGCGCATCGGCGCCATGGCCCGCGCGCTCGAGGGGCAATGCGTCGTCGTGCAGTCCCCCACCGTGGGCGACGCACCCTGGTCCCCCGCCGTGGACGAGAACGTGGGCGCCGCCGGCATCTTCGGGCCGCCCGACCTCGGCTTTCCGGGCGACGGCATCCTCGCGCAGGGCGCGCTGAACGAGCCCGGCTGGGTCCTGGCCGAGATCGACCGCGCCGCCATCGCGCGGGTGCGCGCCGAGGGCGCCGTCTTCAACCACGCCCACTGGCCGGAAAGCGCCAGCCGCGCCGGGCTTTCCCGCGATCCCGACGATTTGCCTTGAAAATCGTCGGAACCGGGCGCATTTAGCCCGCACCTGCGCCACGCCCCGAAGAAGCCTACGGGGAGGGCGCGACCATCAAGGAGTGACCATGGCCAAGGAAGAAATGCTCGAATTCCCTGGTGTCGTGAAGGAACTCCTGCCCAACGCGACGTTCCGGGTCGAGCTTGAAAACGGCCATGAGATCATCGCGCACACGGCAGGGAAGATGCGGAAGAACCGCATCCGCGTTCTGGCAGGCGACCGGGTTCAGGTGGAGATGACGCCCTACGACCTGACCAAGGGGCGCATCAACTACCGCTTCAAGTAGGGCGGGGACGTGTCCTCGCCCGCCGCGGGCAGGCGTGACGCCGGGTGCGGCGCGCGGCCCGGCCCCAGCGTGCCCCCCCCATGGGCACCGCAATGACCCCCGACATCGAGGCGACGCCGCGGCTCATCCTCGGCTCCGGCAGCCCCCGGCGGCTGGAGCTTCTGGCCGTGCTCGGTCTCGTGCCGGACGCCGTCCTGCCCCCCGACATCGACGAGGAGCCGCGCAAGGGCGAGCTGCCGCGCCCCTATTGCGCGCGCATCGCCGCCGAGAAGGTGGCGGCCGTCGCGGCGGGGGAGGATGACGTGGTGCTCTGCGCCGACACCACCGTGGCGCTCGGCCGCCGCATCCTCGGCAAGCCCGCCGACGAAAGCGAGGCGGAGGCGTTCCTGACGCTCCTCTCCGGGCGGCGGCACCGGGTCTATACCGCCGTCGCCGTGCGGCGCGGCGGCCGGACATGGGAGCGCGTCGTGGAAAGCCGCGTGCGCATGAAGCCGCTCTCGCCCCCCGAGATCGCGGGCTACATCGCCACCGGCGACTGGCGCGGCAAGGCGGGCGGCTATTCCATCCAGGGGCCTGCGGGCGCCTTCATCCCGTGGATCTCGGGCAGCCACAGCGCCATCGTCGGGCTGCCGCTGGCGGAGACCGCGGCGCTGCTTGCGGCGGCGGGCCGTCCGGTCTGGGGGCGGGCATGAAGGGCCGCGTCGTCCTTCTCGACACGCTCGGCGGGCGGCGCTCGGCGGCGCTCATGGTCGACGGCCGGCTCGAGGACATCCTGATCGACGCCGAGGGCGAGGCCCCCATGCCCGGCGCCATCCACCGCGCGATCGCCGACCGGCCGATGAAGGGGCAGGGCGGCCTGACGCTCACGCTCGGCGGCGGGGCGAAGGGCTATCTGAGGAACGTCAAGGGGATCGCCCCCGGTCAACCGATGATCGTGCAGGTCTCGGGCGTGGCCGAGCCCGGCAAGGCCGTCCCCGTGACGCCGAAACCCCTCTTCAAGAGCCGCTACGCCATCGTCACGCCGGACGCGCCGGGCCTCAACGTCTCGCGCCGCATCCGCGACGAGGCCGAGCGCGACCGCATCCTCGAGATCGCCCATGCCGCGATGGCGGGCGCGCCGCCGGATCACGGCCTGATCGTCCGCAGCGCGGCGGCGGAGGTGGCGGAGGAAGCGCTGGCCGAGGACATCGCGGCCATGCGCGACCTCGCGGCCTCGGTCATGGCGGACGCGCGCGGAGGGGCGGAACTGCTGCTCGACGCGCCGGACGCGCATCTCCTCGCCTGGCGGGACTGGGCCGATCCCGACCCCGACGAGGTGATCGAGGCCGAGGGCTCCTTCGCCGCGCATGGCGTGCTCGAGGCCGTCGATGCCGTGCTCGCGCCCGGGGTTCCGCTCCCCGGCGGCGGCCGCGCCTATGTCGAGCCGACGCGCGCGCTGGTGGCCGTCGACGTGAACACGGGCGCCGACACCTCGCTCGCCGCCGGGCTCAAGGCCAACCTCGCGCTCGCCCGCGAGCTTCCGCGCCAGCTCCGGCTGCGCGGCCTCGGCGGGCAGATCGTCCTCGACCTCGCGCCGATGCCGAAGAAGGACCGCAGCGGCTTCGAACAGGCGCTGACCCGCGCCTTCCGGGAGGACGGGGCGGAGGTGGTGATGGCCGGCTGGACGCCGCTCGGCCATTTCGAGATCCAGCGCAAGCGCGACCGCGCGCCGCTGGCCTCCGTCTGGCCGAAGAACCTCTAGCGCAGCGCGGCGAGAAGCGCGGGCGAGGGCACGCCCGTCACCGGCAGACCGCGCGCGGCCTCGAAGTCGCGGATCGCGGCCTCCGTCCGCCGCCCGATCACGCCGTCGGGCGTGCCCGCGTCGAAGCCTGCCTCGGTCAGGCGGCGCTGAAGCTCCCGCCGCTCCTCCTGCGTGAGGCCGGTCGCGTCCGGCCCGAAGGACCGGCTGAGCGGGCCGCCCCCCGCGAGGCGCGAGGCCATGTAGCCGACGCCGAGCCCGTAATTGGTCGACGGGTTGTAGCGCAGGATCACGTCGAAGTTGCGGTAGACGATCCAGGCGGGCCCGCCCGCGCCCACGGGGGCGAGGATCGCCGCGGGCCCGTGATCGGGCGGCGCACCGCCCGAGGCGAGCCTTACGCCCGCGGCCTGCCACTCCGCCGCCGAGCGCCGGGTCTCGCGCCCCGTCGGCCCGGAGAAGCCCGCGGGCAGGTGAACCTCGTAGCCCCAGGGCCGCCCGCGCTGCCAGCCGTAGCGCACGAGATAGTTGGCCGTGGAGGCAAGCGCGTCGGTCGGGTCGTCGCCCCAGATCTCGCGCCGCCCGTCGCCGCGGAAATCCACCGCATATTCCTGGTAGACCGTCGGCATGAGCTGCGTATGCCCCATCGCTCCGGCCCAGGAGCCGGTCATCCGGTCCGTCGTGGTGTCGCGCGCCTGGATGATCCGCAGCGCGGCCAGAAGCTGCGCCTCGAAGAAGCGCCCGCGCCGCCCCTCCCAGGCCAGCGTCGAGGTGGCCGACACGACCGGGATCAGGCCGAGCCGCGTCCCGAAGAGCGTCTCGACCCCCCAGATCGCGCCCAGCACGTCGCCCGAGACGCCCGTCGCCCCCTCGATGTCCGAGAGGATGCCCCGCACCGGCCCGACCCGCGCGCGCCCCAGCGCCACGTCCTCGTCGGAGGCGACCAGCGCCAGGTAGTCCTCGGTCGTGCGGCGGAACTCGGTCTGGTTGCGGTCGCGCTCGATCACGCCGGGCAGGAAGCCCTGACCCTCGAACCCGCGCGCGAAGGCGTCGGCGGTGATCCCCTGCGCGAGCGCGCGCTCGCGGAAGGCCTCGACCCAGGCGTCATAGGCGGGATTGGGCTGCGGCAGGAAGGCGGGGTCGAGGCGCTCGGGCCTGGGCGCGCCGCCCCCCGGCACGGGCAGGCAGGCCTGCGCCGCGCCGGCGGCGGCGAGGAGAATGATGCTGCGTCGCGTGATCGCCATGTGCTCGGTCCTCGGATTTGTCGTTTTGCGCCGAGTATAGCGCATCCGGCGCCGCCCGCACCCGCCGCGTGCCGAAGGACCGGCGGACAGCCGCCGGGCCGGGCGGTCGCGGTGCCCGGGGTTGCCCCCGCGCCCCGGCCCGTGCGAGCCTCGGCCCCATCGCGAGACCGCGCCGCGCGCCGCACCCGGAGGACCCCATGGCCTGCCCGATCTGTTCGAAGCCCGCCACGGCGCAGTACCGCCCGTTCTGTTCCCGCCGTTGCGCCGACGTCGACCTCGCGCGGTGGCTGAACGGCAGCTACGCGATCCCCTCCGAGGACCCCGGGGACATCGAGGAGGCCGAGGCCGCGAGGGCCGCCGACGAGGGCCGCACGCACTGAACCTGCGCAGGCGCCGAAAAGTGTTCGAGCGGTCTGGACAGCCCCGCGCGAAGGCCCTAGAAGTCCGCCGACAAGGCCCCCCGGACCCGCTCCGGACGCCCCGTTGCCCGGGTAGCTCAGGGGTAGAGCAGTGGATTGAAAATCCTCGTGTCGGTGGTTCGATTCCGCCCCCGGGCACCATTCCCTCAAGATGGAATTGATTTCCCTTGAAATCAGCCTTGCCCCACAGCCCCGGGAACGTGGGGAGGCCTTCACCCGATGCGCAGGCCGGCGATGGCGTTCATGGCGGCTCTGGCGAGGCGGGTTCTCTCGGCGCCTTTCGTGTAGATCTCCGTGGTCTTGGACTGGGTGTGAGCCAGCACCGACATGATCTGGTGGCTGGTCGCGCCTTGTTCGGCGAGCAGTTCGGCGAGGCTCTTGCGGAGGCCGTGGGAGCTGCGGTTCTCGAGACCGGCCTCCCGCGTCCAGTCCTGCACCTTGTTGCCAAGCACGTTGCCGTTCTTGAACGGGCGGCCATGGATGCCGAGAAGATAGGTGGGGCCCACCACAGGCATCTCGCGCGTTGCTCGTGCCGCGGCGCCTCTCCGAGCGGCCGAGGCCCGACTTTGTCGCGTGGCACCTGGAGAAGCGTTTCAATTGAACGCGCCTATCGGCGCGGAGACATGTTTTTTGTGGCGACAACAGATGATGGTGGACTGAGCTCTGTTGCTCTCTGGTCGATGATGCGACGCTGCCGTCTCGAACGAGTGAGCACAGCGATCACTCGCACCGTAGTGCATCATCAAGTCCTAAATCCCGTCGACCTGCTGCGGCATATCTCTCCAGCGATCGGCGAGGAGTTGGCAACCAGCCTTCGGCCCGTTCCCTGAGCAGGTGTGGCGCCGTTAATCCAAACACTCCTAATGCCTACCGATGCAGCGGTAGGATCCGCTGGAACCGCCTGGTCTGCAACCGCCGCCGGGTCGAAAAGAACCAGATCCGCGAATGCCTCCTCGGCGATGAGGCCGCGACCGGCCAGACCGAAGAACCGCGCAGGAAGGCCGGTCATCTTGTGAATTGCTGCCTCCAGTGTAAGCAGACCCAGATCCCGCACGTAGTGGCCCAGAACGCGAGGAAAGGTCCCCCACAGGCGGGGATGTGGCATCGGATCGAAGGGCAGTCCGTCGGAACCGATCATGGTTAAGGGGTGCGTCAAGACCCGGCGCACGTCCTCCTCTGCCATCAAGTGAAAGAGCGCTCCGGCCGGCTGCAACAGTCGCGCAGCCTCGACAGGATCGCAACCGAGGTCGGCCGCAACGTCGGTCAGGGAACGACCGACCGCCGAAGGCATCGCGCCGGAACGCGTCACGACGATCTCGCCGCCGCGTGCAGCGCGCTCGGGAGTAAGGGAGGTGGAGGAATAAGTGTATGGATAGACGTCGAGACCTACCCGGTGGCACGCACAAGCCCGGTCGACATACTCCAAAGTGCGGCCGACAACTCCATGATTGCGCGCGCCGAGCGCCTTGTGGTGGGACAGGATCACCGGAACGCCAGCGCGCCGCCCAATCTCGAGTGCTTCCTCGACGGCTTCGGCCAGACCGTCGCCTTCATCGCGGACATGGGTGACATACGGGGCTTGCCGGTCGACCAGACGGCTACACAGAACAATGAGTTCTTTGGTCGGAGCCGCATTGGCCATTGCGTAGGCGAGGCCGGAACTCAGACCCGCTGCGCCCTCGGTCAGTGCGGCATCGAGAAGTGCACACATCTGGGCCAATTCCACAGGTGTTGCAGGTCGGCTCAGGTCCGACATGGCTGCGATGCGCAGCGATGAATGCCCAACCAGCGACAACGAGTTGACAGCCGGCCCGGCTGCGTCGACGGCCGAAAGGTAGTCGGCGAAACGCTCGAAACCTCGATGCCCGCTTGGGATGAGAATATCATACTCCTCGGGCAGACGCGCTTCCGTCGGCAAGGGGGCTGGGCTGTAGCCACAAAGCCCCGTAATGACGGTCGTCACGCCTTGCGAAACCTTGGCCCTCATGTCCGGAGTGTGGATCAGGGCCATGTCGTCGTGGGTGTGAACATCGATGAAGCCCGGTGCGAGGACCAATCCTGATGCTTCAACGACCCCATCAGCAGGTTCAGGCGCTTCAGGTGCACGGATAGCGCTGATCCGGTCGCCGCGGAGATAGACATCCGCTTCGAAGCCGGCGGCTCCGGTCCCATCGATGACGCACGCGCCGCGGATCACAACGTCGTGCAGCGTCATGGCTGCGCCTCCAGCCGCTGTGCCCGGCGAGCCAGATATTCGGCAACGGCAATTAGCATCGCCGCGGCTCCGATCGCGGGAACCGCGATGTCGCGCTCGAGAAGGAAGGTCGCGGCCGAAGTGAGACCGAGGGGCAGCGCCAGCCAGACCGGAACCTGACCGCCAATGCACCGCGACGACAACGCCATCGCAATTCCGGTAAGGCCGACGATGGCCCCGACAAAGGCCACCGCCGCAGCCATCGGCCCGTTCTGGAACAGGATGTCACCCGACAGGAACAGGAGCGGGATTGCGTAGAGGCCCTTGGACAGGCGCCAGGCTACGAGGCTGGCTGGAAACGGTGCCGCCCGCGCAATCCCGGCAGCGGCGAACGCCGAGAGAGCCACGGGCGGCGTGACTGTGCTGTCTTGAGAATACCAGTAGATCATCAGGTGGACCGCCAGCAGCGGCAGGCCGAATTGCTCGAACCCCGATCCTACGACCACCGCCACGATCACGTAGCTTGCGGTGATCGGCAGCCCCATTCCGAGGATCAGCGAGACCAGGAGCACCGCCAGCACCATCAGGTAGAGATTGCCCTGCGCCGCGTCGAAGATCATCGCCGAGAAGGTGATGCCTTTCCCGGTCATGGTCAGGACGCCCACAACGATGTTTGCCGCCGCCAGCATGATCGCCGTGACGGAAGCGCCGCGTGCCGCCTCCACGGCGATCCTGGCGAGCGAGCGAGGCCCGATCTGGTTGGCGGGCGTGGCCCAGCTGGCAAAGATCGCAGCAAGGATCGCGCCGCAGCAGGCGAAGACCGGTGTGTAGCCGACGACCAGCAATCCGATCAGCGCGGCCATGGCCAGCGCGAAGGGAAGTCCGTCTCGCCATACGATGCGGGCGGGGATTTCGACCGGCGTCCAGTCCTGCTTGCGAGCGTCAAGCGCGACGCCGATGAACACCGAATAGAAGTAGAGGATGGCCGGCAGGATCGAAAGCGCTGCGACGGTCGCATAAGGCGTCTGGGTCCAGGCCGCGAGAATGAAGGCGCCGGCGCCCATCACTGGCGGGGCGATCTGCCCGATGTTGGATGCCGCAGCCTCGACACCAGCCGCAAAGGGGCGGCGGTAGCCCGCCCGGATCATCATCGGGATCGTCACGGATCCCGTCGCCATGACGTTGCCAATCGACGTCCCGCTGACCGACCCCATCGCCGCGCTCCCCAGGACAGCGGCCTGTGCCGGCCCGCCTGGCAGCCGCGCGCCCAGCCGAAGAGAGGCCTGCACCAGAAAGTTACCGCTGCCCGCTGCTAGGAGGACGACTCCCAAGAGGACGAAAAGATAGACGTATGTGGCCGAGATGGAGGCCAAGAAGCCGAAGTATCCCTCTCCGCCCCAGAGCATCCTGTAGGTGAAGGTGTAGAGAGAAAGGCCCCGAAAGCCCCAGCCGTCCGGCAGGAACGGTCCCAGCCACAGCGCATACGCCGCCGCCAGGAGCCCCATGCCGGTCAGGACCCATCCGCCTGAAAGCCCTGCCGCCCAGAGCACAAAGAGTAGAATTGCTGCCGACACCCACATGTCCAATGGGATCATCTGGTCATTGCGGGCGTAGAGTGCCTGCTCCATCACCACGGCATAGACGGGGATCGCGGCGCAAACCGCTGCCGCCATCAGCCAGGGTGCTATCCGCCTCCCCTCCTCCTGTCCTCGCAGCGCGAAGAAAAGAGCAAGCGCCCCGCCGACATGTATCGCATTGCGCCAGCTGTCCGCGATCGTGCCGAAGGTGGCGAACCAAAGGTGAAACCCTGCATAGGCCAGGGCCGCCCCAGTGATCACCCAGCCCGCGGCGCTCGAAGGGTCGACGCGGCCGGATGGCCGCGTCACGGATGTCTTGTCGGCAGATGTCACCGCAGCGCCTCGGGGATGGATATGCCGACCTCTTCGAAATAGCGCACGGCACCTGGATGTAGCCGCACCGGCAGGCCGTTCAGCGCGGTCTCCATCCTGATGCCCGCGGCCGAGGGATGGATCGCGTGGATCGCCTCGAGGTTCTCGAACACCGCACGTGTGAAACGATAAACGGTGTCCTCGTCCATGCTTTCGTCGACGACCATCAGGTTGGCGTATTCCGCCGTCGATATGTCCTCGGTCTGGCCGGGATAGCTGTCCGCGGGAATGGTCACGCCATAGTAGAGCCCGGGATGCGCCGCCTCGATCCGCGCCAGCTGGTCGGGTGTGAAGGACAGGATGCGCACCCTGTCGGCGCCAAGTGCGGCATAGAGCTCGGTCACCGCTGGAACCGGCACCCCCGCGCCAAGGTTCGCCGCCGCGATCCGGCGGTCCTGCAACGCCGCACCGGCCTCAGAATAGCTGCCGATGAACTCCATGTCGATCGCATCGGGATCATGGCCCAGTGCCCGCAGCATCAGGTTCGCGGCTGTGCGGGCCCCGCTTTGCCGGCCACCGATATTGTAGAGGCCGGGCAGCGCTGCGAGGTCGTCCACCGTGCCTGTGGTCACGGCATCGGCCAGCGCCACGTGATGCTCGGTGTTTCCATAGAGCGCAAAGAGCGCCCGCAGGCCGGTGCGCGCGTCGCCCTCGAATACGTCCTCGCCGCGGGCCGCAAGAGTGGCCACCACGCCGTTCGTGATTCCAATCTCGATTTCACCGCGCGCGATGAGCTGCACGTTCTCTGTGCTGCCGCCAGAGCTGACAGCATCTACCCGCAAGGTCGGATCCGCATCTGACACGATCCGGGCCATTCCGACGCCGATTGGATAATAGGCCCCTCCCGTGCTTCCCGTGCCGATGACGATGGCATCCTGTGCTGTGGCCGGGGCGGCAAAGGCCAGCGCAAGCACGCTGACCGCTGTTCTGAAGATGGTCATGATGGGTCTTCCCTGACTGTCCGGGCGCTTCATGCCCCCTGTGAGCACAGGATTGCTGGTGCAGCCGTATCATGACAAATTCGTATTCAGCACATCTGCATAATGTGACC
>NZ_JBQLZP010000383.1:0-7669 GCF_052168335.1 Roseicyclus sp.
CGATCTTGCCGCCCACCTTCGCCTCCACGTCGTAGTGCAGGTCCGTGCCGCCGCCCTCGGCGTCCGACAGGCTGACCTGCGCGCCGCCCTTGGCGAAGCCCGCGACGCCGCCCTTGCCTTCGCCCGAGATCGTGTAGCTCGTCTCCGGCACCACGTCCGACAGCGTCACGCTGCCCTCGAAGGTCGCCTTCACCGGGCCGACCTTCTGCTTGACGATGGCGTGGAACCCTTCCTCAGGCGAGCCGGTCAGCTCCTCGCAACCCGGAATGCAGGCCTTGAGCACCTCGGGGTCGTTGAGCGCGGCCCAGACGGCTGCGCGGTCCGCGGCGATCGTGCGCGTCGCGTGCATTTCCATGGTGATGTCCTCCCTGACGTCATCGTCTAGGGGGTAGTCGCCCGGGCCGCGTCCCGTCAATGGGGGATGGGGCGCCGGATCAGGGCGCGATCTCGTAGGGCAGGGTCTCGCGCCGGTCGGGATCGATGCGCAACTGCCGCTCGAGCGGGGGAACGGCGCGCTGGTGGCACTGGGCGCGCTCGCAGATGCGGCAGGAGATGCCGATGGGCTGGAACGCCGCGTCCCTGTCGAGGTCGAGCCCGTCGGCATAGACGAGCTGCGGCGCATGCGCGACCTCGCAGCCGAGCGAGATGGCGTAGCGGCGCACCGGCGTGCCCCAGGCGCCGCCGGTCTTCGACACGTCGCGCGCGAGGATCACGTAGCGCACCCCGTCCGGCGTCTCGGCGAGCTGCCGCAGGAAGCGTGTCGGCGTCTCGAAGGCCTGGTGCACGTTCCAGAGCGGGCAGGCACCGCCGTAGCGCGCGAATTGCAGGCGCGTGGCCGAGTGCCGCTTCGTCACCGTCCCCGCCTGGTCCACGCGGGCGAAGAAGAACGGCACGCCCTTCGCGCCCGGCCGTTGCAGCGTCGAGAGGCGGTGCGCGATCTGCTCGATCGAGGCGCCGAACTGGATCGACATCCGCTCGAGGTCGTGGCGGGTCTCGCGCGCGGCCTCGGCGAAACGGGTGTAGGGCATCAGGACCGCGCCCGCGAAGTAGTTGGCCATCCCGATCCGCGCGATCTCGCGCGCCGTGTCGGTCTGGAACCGCGCGAGGTCGAGCGTCGCCTCCAGCAGCGGCGCCTGCGCGAGGAGCGCGTATTGATGGAGGAGCTGGAAGCGCTGCGTCTCGGGTGCGGCGCGGGGCGAGAGGGTCAGCGTCCGGCTGGCCCTGTCGTAGTGGCGCACGCCGTCGCCCGCGGCCTTCCGCAGCGTCACGCCCATGCCGTTCAGCACGGCCTCGGTATGGGCGACGAGATCGCCCTCGGCCTGTCCCGCGAAACGCTCGGCCGCGCGGTCCATGGCGTCGATGTAGTTGTCGCAATAGTGGAAGAAGTCGCGCACCTCCTCCCAGGGGCTCTGCATCGCGCTGCTGTCCTGCCCCAGCGCCTCGTCGAGCGAGGCGAGCCGCTCGTGCGTCTGGCGGTAGGTCCGGTGCAGCGCGAGGAAGGCGCGCGCGAGCGCGGGCGCGTTCGAGGCCGCGAGCCGCAGGTCCGAGAGCGGCGGCTGAGCGTCGGCGAAGACCGGGTCGGCCAGCGCCTCGCGCAGGTCGGAGACGAGGCGCTCGGTGTCGCCCGAGCCGAGCTCGGTCACGTCGAGGCCGAATTCCTGCGCGAGGCCGAGGAGCACGGCGGTCGAGACCGGCCGGTTGTTGTTCTCCATCTGGTTGAGGTAGGGCAGGGACACGCCGAGCTTGGCGGCGAAGTCCTTCTGCGTGAGCCCCAGGCGCGTGCGCACCTCGCGGAGCTTCGACCCGGCATAGAGCTTGCGGACGGGCATCTGGCCTCCCGTGGCTTTGCAAAATTCCTAGCCGTTATTGCAAAGCCGTGGAAGCCCCCGTTTGAAGCGCCGTCAGAACCCCTCGACGCGCCGCTCCCGCCGGATCGTGTAGAGCGTCGAAGCCACGGCCAGGAGCGACGTCACCAGCATGATGTTGATGAGCGGATAGGCCCCGTTCCCCCCCGTCAGGAGCGTCCCCGCCAGCGCCGAGAGGGCGGCGCCCCCGCCGATGGTGATGGCGCCTCCGAGACCCGAGGCGGTGCCCGCGAGGTGCGGCCGCACGGACAGCATGCCCGCGGTCGCGTTCGGCAGCACCATGCCGTTGCCGAGGCCCACGAAGGTCATGAATCCGAAGAAGACGACCGGCGTCTTGAACCCCGCGAGGAAGAGGCCGAGCATCACGACGAGGCCCGCCGAGGACAGGATGGAGCCCCAGAGGACCATGCCGTTGAGGCCCACCCGGACGGAATAGCGGCCCGTCAGGAAGTTGCCGAAGAAGTAGCCCACCGCCGGCGCGCCGAAGTAGAGGCCCACCTCCGCCGCCGAGAGGCCGAAGACCTCCGAGCCGACGTAGGGCGCGCCACCGAGATAGGCGAAGAAGGCGCCCGAGGCGAAGGTCGCGGCGAGGCAGTAGCCCCAGAAGCGGCGCGAGGCGAAGAGCTCGGGGTATTCGCGGAACTGCTCGCGGAAGCTCGTCGCGCCGCGCGCCGCCGTCTCGCCGAGATCGCGCCAGGTCAGCACGAAGACCAGAAGGCCCAGAAGGCCCAGCATCCAGAAGTTCGCGTGCCAGCCGAGCGTCTGGTCGAGCACGCCGCCGATGGCCGGCCCGATCATCGGCACGACGGCCATGCCCATCGTGACATAGCCGATCTGGCTCGCCGCCTGGTCGGCCGGGTACATGTCGCGCACCACGGCGCGGCCGAGGACGAGGCCCGCCACGATCACCGCCTGCATCATGCGGAAGGCGAGGAAGACCTCGACCGTGGTGGCGAGGATGCAGCCGAGCGTCGCCACGAGGAACAGCCCGATCCCCCACAGAAGCACGGGCCGCCGCCCGAAGCGGTCGGAGATCGGCCCGATGATCACCTGGAGAACCGCGTTCACCCCGAGATAGAGCGCGACCGACAGCTGCATCAGCCGGTAGTCGGTCTGGAAATACTCCGTCATCGCGGGCAGCGACGGCAGGAAGATGTTCATCGACAGGGCGCCTAGGCCCGTCAGGTCGATCAGCGTGAAGATGTGGGGCGGGGTGGCGCGGTCGAGAAAGCGCACCGGAACGGCGTTGTTCATGATCTTCAGCTATCCCTCCGGGCGGTCCTCGTCCAGACCGACGCGGCGGCGTCGGGCGCACACTGCGCCCTGCACGGATGCTCAGGACCAGCGGTGGAAGACGAAGAACGCCCCCGCCGCGATCAGCGCGAAGCCGACGAGGTGGTTCCACATCAGCGGTTCGCGCAGGTAGAGCACCGAGAAGACGGCGAAGACGCTCAGCGTGATGACCTCCTGGATGGTCTTCAGCTCCGCCGCCGAGAAGTATCCGTGCCCGATGCGGTTCGCCGGGACCTGCAACAGGTATTCGAAGAAGGCGATGCCCCAGTAGATCAGGATCACGGTGACAAGCGGCGCGGCCTTGAACTTGAGGTGGCCGTACCATGCGAAGGTCATGAAGACGTTCGACAGCAGGAGAAGGCCGATCGTGACGACGGGGACGGGAAGGTTCGGCATGGGGGCGGTTCCGGGAGGGGGCGGACGGTCCCTGATACCGCTGCGCGCCGATGGGCAGGAGGGGCAGGGCGCGCGGCTTCGCTGATTTGCGATATTGCGATAAGTCTAGCAAAGTGATTTGCAAATATTCCGTTTCGGACTCGCCACGACACGTGCCGCGCGCATAGGGTGCCGCCCAGGACGCCCGGCGGGAGACCGGGCCCGAAACGGAAGGGACAGCCATGAAGGACATCCTCGTTCAGCTCGAGCGCAAGCGCGAGGAGGCGCGGCTCGGCGGCGGCGCGAAGCGGATCGAGGCGCAGCACGCCAAGGGCAAGCTGACCGCGCGCGAGCGGATCGACCTCCTCCTCGACGAGGGGAGCTTCGAGGAATACGACATGTTCGTCACCCATCGCTGCACCGATTTCGGGATGCAGGAGGCCAAGCCCCGCGGCGACGGCGTCGTGACCGGCTGGGGCACGATCAACGGCCGCATGGTCTATGTCTTCTCCCAGGACTTCACGGTGCTCGGCGGCTCGGTCTCCGAGACCCACGCGGCGAAGATCTGCAAGATCATGGACATGGCGATCCAGAACGGCGCGCCAGTCATCGGCATCAACGACTCGGGCGGCGCGCGCATCCAGGAGGGCGTCTCCTCCCTCGCGGCCTATGGCGAGGTCTTCCAGCGTAACATCGAGGCCTCGGGCGTGGTGCCGCAGATCAGCCTCATCATGGGCCCCTGCGCGGGCGGCGCGGTCTATTCGCCCGCCATGACCGACTTCATCTTCATGGTGAAGGACAGCTCCTACATGTTCGTCACCGGCCCCGACGTGGTGAAGACCGTGACGAACGAGGTGGTGACCGCCGAGGAACTGGGCGGCGCCTCGACCCACACGCGCAAGTCCTCGGTCGCCGACGGCGCCTTCGAGAACGACGTCGAGGCGCTGTCCGAGATCCGGCGGCTCGTCGACTTCCTGCCTTTGTCGAACCGCGAGAAGCCGCCCGTCCGGCCCTTCTACGACAGCCCCGACCGCATCGAGGAGAGCCTCGACACCCTGATCCCCGACAACCCCAACCAGCCCTACGACATGAAGGAGCTGATCCTGAAAGTCGCGGACGAGGGGGATTTCTACGAGATCCAGGAGGATTTCGCGAAGAACATCATCACCGGCTTCATCCGGCTCGAGGGGCAGACGGTGGGCGTGGTGGCGAACCAGCCGATGGTGCTCGCGGGGGTTCTCGACATCGACAGCGCGCGCAAGGCGGCACGCTTCGTGCGCTTCTGCGACTGCTTCGAGATCCCGATCCTGACCTTCGTGGACGTGCCGGGCTTCCTCCCCGGCACGGGCCAGGAATACAACGGCGTCATCAAGCACGGCGCCAAGCTGTTGTTCGCCTATGGCGAGGCGACGGTGCCGAAGGTCACGGTCATCACCCGCAAGGCCTATGGCGGGGCCTACGTCGTGATGTCCTCCAAGCACCTGCGCGGCGACATCTCCTATGCCTGGCCCACCTCGGAGATCGCGGTGATGGGGGCCAAGGGCGCGGTCGAGATCCTCTACCGCTCCGAGCTCGGCGACCCGGCGAAGATCGCGCAGCGCACGAAGGACTACGAGGACGCCTTCGCCAATCCCTTCGTGGCGGCCGAGCGCGGCTTCATCGACGAGGTGATCCAGCCGCGCTCCACCCGCAAACGCGTCTGCCGGGCCTTCGCGGCGCTGCGCCGCAAGGACAAGAAGATGCCCTGGAAGAAGCACGACAACATTCCGCTCTGACGGGGGACGTGGCGATGACAGCACAATCCGGCCGTTCGGTCGCGGGAACCCGTGGGGAGGGTTTCCCGTTCCTCCGCAAAGGAGGCGCCCATGACCAAGGATCACGGACCGCAGATCAAGGACGACGAGGCCTACGAGTCGATGCGCGAGGACGGCATGTCCAAGGAGAAGGCCGCGCGGATCGCGAACGCGCGGGCCAACCCCGCGCAGTCGCCCTCGAAGAAGGGCGGCGAGAGCCCGAGCTACGAGGCGTGGTCGAAGGAGGATCTCTATCACCGCGCGCAGGAGATCGGGATCGAGGGCCGGTCGGACATGTCGAAGGACGAGCTGATCGAGGCCCTTCGGAACCACTGAGCGGGAGGGCCGCGGCATGAGCGGCCCCGTCTTCCACATGATCTCGGGCGGGCCGCGCCCCGTCGCGCCCTTCTCCCACGCGGTGGAGGTCGACGGCTGGGTGCTGCTCACGGGGCAGATGCCGACCGACCCCGAGGCGCCGGACGCGCCCCTGCCGCAAGGGGTCGCGGCGCAGACGGCCCGCGTGATGGAGAACCTGCGCCTGATCCTTCAGGGCGTGGGCCTCGACCTATCCCACGTCGTGCAGATGCGCGCCTACCTGACCGAGTTCGAGCGCGACTACGCGGCCTTCAACGAGACCTACCAGGGCTTCTTCCCGCCCGACCGGCGCCCCGCGCGCACCACGGTCGGCGTGACCGCGCTGGCGGTCGGGGCGCTGGTGGAGATCGACTGCGTGGCGCGGCGGCCCGGGAAGGGCGGGGATGCGGCGTGAGGATGCTCCGGAGCCTGCCGCTCTCGCCCCTCGGCTGGGTGGCGCTGCTCGCGGCGCTGGGCTCGGCCGTGCTGGCGGTGGTGGCGCTGCGGCTGCCGGAGGTGTCGGCGTCGCCCTGCGCGCGGGAGGAGGTGCATGTCCTGCCCTCGGGGCGCGAGGCGCGGCTCTGCGAGGTGCTGACCGAGACGCAGCCCTTCACCGAGGAGGACTGGCTCGTGCTGCGGCTGGTGGTGCCGGACCTGGCCCCGGTGCAGGGCGATCACGCGGACCAGGACTGGGTCTGCGAGCGGATCGGATTGTCGGAGGCGTCGACGGCGCCGCGCCCGCCCGCGCGGGTCGTCGTCCAGCTCATGGCCGAGGCCTTCCCGAGGGGCGAACCGGCGCCGGGGATAACCCAGTCGATCGAGGCCTATTCGCTCCGCGACGGTGTCTGCATCTGGGAGCTGTTGTGATGCAGATACAATATTTTGCGGTCCATTCTTCAAGCAGGATGCGATCTGAGGCTTCCGAGTCACAGGGCCGCGTCCTCTGTGGAAAACCCTGTGGATTGCATCCGGCCTCGGCTATCATCGACCTCGGCTGCGGAACCGCAGCTGTACCTCGGGTCGTGGCCGGGCCCGTGCGCCCGGTCACGCACCGGAGGGCCAGAGGCGGGGGCCAACCCCGCACAAGGCCGGGCCACAGGCATGGCAACGATCCATGCCCGAGCAGGACCCTCATCCTGGCCGGACGGGGCGCGATCCCCGTCCGGTTCTTACCGGGGGCCGGGCCATGCTGAAGCACAAGGGTTTCCCGGGTCGCCTGCCCGGCACGGACTTCCAGTTCACCATCCGCCGCGCGAACAAGGACGGCGCCACGCGCCTCGTCGCGCGCCAGCGCTATCCCGACCGAAAGGCCGCCGACCGGCGCGCCGACGCGGCCTTCATGGAGGCGCTCTGGCTCACCTTCGGGACCGAGCCTTTCGAGCGCGGCAATCTCGACGCCGGGCGGCTGTCCTGGCTCTTCGGGCGCGAGGTGGTGCCGGCGGAGGACCCGTTCGACCCCGAGAGCTACGAGGCGCTCCTGCAGATCGACGAGGCGCGCGCCCGCGCGGCCTTCCCCGAGGCCTTCGACGGTTCGGGCTTCTGGGAGAACGCGTCGGCATGAAATCGCCCGCAGCTCTCCGTTTTGCGCAAGTTGATGCCCAGCCGGGCAGGGCGCCGGAATTGATCCTTCCGTCGCGCGGCGGTCGTGGCATGCTGATGTCGTCGGCCCCAGTCCCCAGCTGTTTCCGGGCCGGCACCGACAAGACGTGTTACCCTTCCCCTTCAATGCGGTCGGAACGGATCCTGTTCCGACCGCAATTTTTTGCCGATGGCGGGTGCCGCCCCGCCGGCGTGGCCGGCGGCTCTAGGCGGGTGGGAACATTCGGTGTACGGTCCCGGCCACAAGGCCTATCGACTGGAGTCAGAAACACATGCGCTCGCGCTACACCCTTTCCGCCCTCATCCTCGCGTCGACCGTCGCCCTCGGCGCCTGCACGACCGCCGATCTCGAACGCGCCGGCGCCGGTGCGCTCATCGGCGGCGGCGTCG
>NZ_JBQLZP010000384.1:0-3226 GCF_052168335.1 Roseicyclus sp.
GATCATCGCCGAGACGCGGCACGAAACCGCGGCGCGCATCGCCTGCGACCTGGTCAATGCCGGCCGCGCCGGTGCCGTCATGAAGGGCCACCTCCACACCGACGATCTCCTGCGGCCGATGCTCGAAAAGGCCACGGGCCTGCGGGCCGGGCGCCGGTTCACCCATGTGTTCGTCATGGACGTGCCGGGACAGGATCACCCGATCCTCGTCACCGACGCCGCGATCAACATCGCGCCCGACCTCGCCACCAAGGTCGACATCGTCCAGAACGCGATCGACCTCGCGCTGTCGATCGGGGTCGACGTGCCGCGGGTCGGCGTGCTCTCGGCGGTCGAGACGGTGAACCCGGCCATCGCGTCCTCGGTGGATGCCGCGCTCCTGTCCAAGATGGCCGACCGGGGGCAGATCCGCGGCGGGATGGTCGACGGACCGCTGGCGATGGACAACGCCGTGGACATCGGTGCGGCGCGGACCAAGGGCATCACCTCCGAGGTCGCCGGACGTGCGAACATCCTGGTGGTTCCCGGGCTCGATGCGGGCAACATGCTGGCCAAGCAGCTCGCCTATATCAGCCACGCCGAGGGCGCGGGGCTGGTCATGGGCGCGAGGGTGCCGGTGATCCTGAACTCCCGCTCCGACAGCGCGATGGCGCGGCTGGCCTCCTGCGCGGTGGCGGCCCTGCACCATGCGCGCAAGACGGGGTCCGCGCCCCCGGTCGCGGCGGCGGCCGAGTAGCGGGAGGCGCCGACGGTGACGACACGCGACGCAACGGCCGTTCTCACGCTGAACGCGGGCTCCTCTTCGCTCAAGATCGGCCTGTTCTCGGCGGCGCTCGAGGCGATGGCCTCGGGGCATGTCGACCGGATCGGCGGCGAGGGCAGCCTGACGCTCCGCCGGGCGGACGGTGCCCTCCTCGCCCTGCCCGACGGGGTAACGGCCGACTTCTCTGATCACGCGCGGTCGCTCGCCACAGCGATCGGCGCCCTCCGCGCCCTGTTTCCCGGGCTCGGGATCGCCGCCGTGGGACACCGGGTCGTGCATGGCGGGCCGGATCATCGCGGACCCATCGTGATCCGCGGCGACGCGCTGGCACGGCTGGCGGCGTTCGAGCCCTTCGCCCCGCTGCACCAGCCGCACAACCTCGCCGGCATCCGGGCGGCCATCGACGCCTTCCCTCACGCGGTGCAGGTCGCGTGCTTCGACACGGCCTTCCACCGCGGCCATCCCTTCGTGCACGACACCTTCGCGCTGCCCCGCGCGCTCTATGACAAGGGCGTGCGCCGCTACGGATTTCACGGTCTGAGCTACGACTACGTCTCCGGTGCGCTGGCCCGCGACTGGCCCGCGCTTGCCGGAGGCCGCGTGATCGTCGCCCATCTCGGCAACGGCGCGTCGATGTGCGCGATGAAGGCGGGACGGTCGGTCGCCTCGACCATGGGGTTCTCGGCGCTCGACGGCCTGCCCATGGGCACCCGCTGCGGGCAGCTCGACCCCGGCGTGGTGCTCTACCTGATGCAGCAGGAGGGCATGGACGCCGACGCGATCTCGGACCTGCTGTACCGCCGCTCGGGCCTCCTGGGCCTCTCCGACCTGTCGAACGACATGCGCCGGCTCGAGGCGTCCGACACGCCGGGCGCGCGCGAGGCGATCGACCATTTCGTCTTCCGCATCCAGCGCGAGATCGGCGGGCTGGCCGCGGCGCTGCGAGGTCTGGACGGCGTCGTCTTCTGCGGCGGCATCGGCGAGAACTCCCGCATGATCCGCGCCCGCGTCGCCGAGGGAATGGGCTGGCTCGGCATTCAGGTGGACCCCGGGCGCAACGCCGCGAACGGGCCGGTGATCTCGCCCGACGGCGCCCCCGTCACGGTCCTGACGATCCCCACCGACGAGGAAATCGTGATCGCGCGCGCGACCGCCGCGCTTTCGGCTCAGAAGGAACAGGTACCGGCATGAAACAGGCATTGAGACCCGAGGAGGCGGCGGAGCGCGTGCCGGACGGTGCCGTGCTGCTGATCGGCGGCTTCATGGGCGTGGGCTCGCCCCACCGGATGATCGACGCGCTGGTGGCGCGCGGCATCCGGGGCGTCACGATCGTCGCCAACGACACGGCGCGGCCCGGTCTGGGCATCGGCAAGCTGATCACGGCCGGGGCGGTGGCGCGGGTCGTGACCTCGCATATCGGCCTGAACCCCGAGACGCAGGCGAAGATGCTCGCCGGCGAGATCGAGGTCGATCTCGTGCCCCAGGGCACGCTGGTCGAGCGGATCCGGGCGGCCGGCGTCGGGCTCGGCGGCGTCCTGACGGCGACGGGCATCGGCACGGAGGTCGAGGCGGGCAAGCGGACGATCGAGATCGATGGCCGACGCTACCTGCTCGAGATGCCGATCCGCGGCGACTTCGCGCTGATCGCGGCACATCGGGCCGACTATGTCGGCAATCTCGAGTACTCGCTGACGGCGCACAATTTCAATCCGGTCATGGCCCTCGCGGCGGAGACGGTCATCGCCGAGGCCGAGACGATCGTGCCCGTGGGCGTGATCCCGCCCGACGCCGTGAAGACGCCGGGCGTGCTGGTCGATCAGCTGCTGGCCCGGGCCGCGTGAAGGAGGGTTGCGGGATGAAGGACCACGTTCAGGCCGCCGAGATGGACCCGAAGGAACGCATCGCGCGACGGGTGGCGCGCGAGATCGGGCCGGGGATGCTGGTCAATCTCGGCATCGGGCTGCCGTCGATGGTGGCCAACCACGTCCCGGCCGACCGGGGCGTCTTCTTCCAGGCGGAGAACGGGGTGATCGGCCTCGGCGCCCGCCCGCCCGAGGGGATGGAGGACAAGGACCTCACCGATGCGGGCGGCGGGTTCGTCACCGCCGTGCCGGGCGCCGCCTCGATCGACAGCGCGATCAGCTTCGGGCTGATCCGGGGCGGTCATCTGGACATGACGGTGCTCGGCGGGCTCGAGGTGGACGAGAAGGGCCACCTGGCCAACTGGAAGGTGCCCGGGCGGATGGTGCCCGGCATGGGCGGTGCGATGGACCTCGTGGCCGGGGCGCGGCGCGTGGTCGTCGCGATGCTGCACACCGCGCGCGGCGCCTCCAAGATCGTGCGGGTCTGCACCCTGCCGCTGACCGCCGCGCGGCGCGTCGATCTCATCGTGACCGACCTCGCGGTCATCCGCCCGTGGCCGGTACGCTCTGGCACCTGGATGGCGCCGTTCTGGAAAGCGGT
>NZ_JBQLZP010000385.1:0-4301 GCF_052168335.1 Roseicyclus sp.
CCCTCCGGCAGGAGGTCGTGCATGTCCCCGCGCCCGAGGGGTTCGACTTCTACCACGACGGGCTGATCGTCTCGGACGGCGACATCGCCTGTTACTGCCGCCCCGAGCGCGGCAACAACATCCTCATCGGGTCCGAGGACCCGCCCTGCGACCCGATGGAGTGGGTCGACGACCGCGACTGGAACCGCGACTTCACCGAGCAGTGGACGACGCAGGCGATGCGCTACGCCCAGCGCGTGCCGACCCTCGGCATCCCCAGCCGGATGCGCGGCGTGGTCGAGCTCTACGACGCGGCGACGGACTGGATTCCGATCTACGACCGCTCCAGCCTGCCGGGCTTCTACATGGCCTGCGGCACCAGCGGGAACCAGTACAAGAACGCCCCCGTCGCCGGGCGGCTGATGGCGGAGCTGATCGACGCCTGCGAGGGCGGCCACGATCACGACACCGTGCCCATGACGTTCCGCCTCGGGCACATCGACCACGAGATAAGCGCCGGTTTTTTCTCACGAAAACGCGAGATCAACGCGCAATCCAGCTTCTCCGTCCTGGGCTGACCGAGCGCAATGTTTCGACTTTCCAAACGTTTTCTCCGACCGTAACGTTTCCGTCACATAACAAGGTTAACGACCACCCCGGGGGCGGCCTAGCTGGCCCCGGCACCTGAAACCGACGGGACGGCCGGATGCGCAGACAGACGGCCAGAGGAGAGACATCAATGCAGATCCGGATCTTCGCTGCGGCAACCGCCGCAAGCGTCCTCGCCCTGAGCACCCATGCCTCGGCGCAGACCACGATCGAGTGGTGGCACGCCATGGGCGGCGAGCTCGGCGTCGCGACCGAAGCCGTCGCGACGGCCTTCAACGAATCGCAGAGCGACTACGTCGTCGTGCCGACCTACCGCGGCACCTACACCGAGACCCTGACCGGCGCGATCGCGGCCTTCCGCGCGGGCGAGCAGCCCAACATCGTGCAGGTCTTCGAGGTCGGCACCGGCACCATGATGGCCGCCGAAGGCGCCATCGTCCCGGTCTACGAACTGATGGAGCGCACCGGCGCGCCCTTCGACCCGAGCGCCTTCCTGCCCGCCGTCGTCGGCTACTACACCGACCCCGAGGGCAACATGCTGTCGATGCCCTTCAACTCGTCGACGCCGATCCTCTACTACAACAAGAACGTGTTCGAGGCCGCGGGCCTCGACCCCGAGCAGCCGCCGCGCACCTGGAGCGAGGTCGAGTCCTTCTCGCGCCAGATCATGGAATCGGGCGCGGCCGAGTGCGGCTTCACCACCGGCTGGGTGAGCTGGGTGCAGCTCGAGAACTTCTCGGCCTGGCACAACCAGCCCATCGGCACGCTCCAGAACGGCTTCGGCGGTCTCGAGACCGAGATGACGGTGAACGGCCCCGTGCAGGTCCGCCACTGGGAGAACCTGGCCCGCTGGGAGGACGAGGGCCTCTTCCGCTACGGCGGCCCCGGCGGCGGCAACGACGCGCCCCCGGCCTTCTACGCCCAGGAATGCGCGATCTACATGAACTCCTCGGCCAGCCGCGCGGGCGTCATCGCCAACACGCCCGACTTCGAGGTCGGCTACGGCATGCTGCCCTACTACGAAGACGTGGACGGCGCGCCGCAGAACTCGATCATCGGCGGCGCGACGCTCTGGGTCCTGTCGGGCGGCACTCCCGAGGAGGAAGCGGGCGTCGCGGCCTTCTTCAACTTCATCTCCTCGCCCGAGGTGCAGGCCCGCTGGCACCAGGAGACCGGCTACCTGCCGATCACCCAGGCCGCCTATGACCTCTCGACCGAGCAGGGCTACTACGAGGCCAACCCGGGCGCCGACGTCTCGATCCTCCAGATGACGATGAACGAGCCGACGGACAACTCGCGCGGCCTGCGCTTCGGCAACTACGTGCAGATCCGCACGGTGATCGACGAGGAGTTCCAGCGCCTGCTCGCCGGCGACGTCGACGCGCAGGGCGCGCTCGACGCGGTGGTGGAGCGCGGCAACGCGCTGATCCGCGACTTCGAAGCGGCCAACTGAGGCACCCCGATCCCGGCCCGCGCCGCGCCCCCGCGGCGCGGGCCATCCTTTCGCATCCCCGGTGACGGCATGCAGACCAAGCGCACGATCTTCGGCAACAGGGGGCTGCCCTACCTGCTCCTGCTGCCGCAACTCGCCATCACGGCGGTGTTCTTCCTCTGGCCCGCGGGCCAGGCCGTCTACACCTCGTTCCGGCGCGAGGACGCCTTCGGGCTCAACACGACATTCGTGGGCCTGAACAACTACGAGCGCCTGTTCGACAATCCCGAATACATGAACGCGCTCCAGGTCACGGTGGTCTTCTCGATCGCGACCGTGATCCTGTCGATGGGCCTCGCGCTGGTGCTCGCGCTGGCCGTCGACCGCATGATCAGGAGCGCGCAGGGCTACACGACCCTCCTCGTCTGGCCCTATGCCGTGGCGCCCGCCGTCGCGGGCATCCTGTGGTGGTTCATCTTCAATCCCACCATCGGCATCCTGCCCTACGTCATGGAGACGCTCTTCGGCTACCGCTGGAACCACTCGCTGAACCCGCAGGACGGCATGATCCTCGTGGTGATCGCGGCGGCGTGGAAGCAGATCAGCTACAACTTCCTGTTCTTCGTCGCCGGCCTCCAGTCGATCCCGGCGAGCCTGCGCGAGGCCGCGGCCATCGACGGCGCGGGCCCGTTCAAGCGCTTCTGGACGATAACCCTGCCGCTCCTGTCGCCGACGACCTTCTTCCTTCTCGTCGTGAACGTGGTCTACACGCTCTTCGACACCTTCGCGGTCATCGACGCCACGACCGAGGGCGGGCCTGCGCAGGCCACGAACATCCTCGTCTACAAGGTCTACAACGACGGCTTCATCGGCCTGAACTTCGGCTCCTCGGCGGCGCAGTCGGTGGTCCTGATGATGATCGTGATCGCGCTGACCTTCATCCAGTTCCGCTACGTGGAACGCCGGGTCAACTACTGAGGGGGGGACGGGACATGGTCGAAAACCAGCGCTGGCTCGACATCTTCGCGCACGTCATCCTGATCCTCGGCGTGGCGACCGTGGCCTTCCCGGTCTACATCGCCTTCGTCGCCTCGACGCATACCTCGACCGCCTTCGTCTCGGGAACGATCCCGCTGGTCCCGTCCTCGAACGCCGTCACGAGCTATACCGACGTTCTCGCGGGCGGCGTCTCCTCGCAGATGGCGGTGCCGATCAGCCTGATGATGTTCAACTCGATGGTGATGGCGCTCCTGATCGCGGTCGGAAAGATCGCGATCTCCATCATCTCGGCCTTCGCCATCGTCTACTTCCGCTTCCCCTTCCGGGTGCTGGCGTTCTGGCTCATCTTCATCACGCTGATGCTGCCCGTGGAGGTGCGGATCGTCCCCACCTTCGAGGTGATCGCGGACCTGGGCATGCTCAACAGCTACACCGGCCTCACCGTGCCGCTGATGGCGTCGGCGACCGCGACCTTCCTCTTCCGGCAGGTGTTCCTGACGATCCCCGACGAGCTGACCGAGGCGGCGCGGATCGACGGCGCGGGACCGCTCAAGTTCTTCCGCGACATCCTCCTGCCGCTGTCGCAGACCAACATCGCGGCGCTCTTCGTGATCCTCTTCATCTACGGCTGGAACCAGTATCTCTGGCCCCTCCTGATCACGACCGACGACAGCTATTACACCATCGTCGCGGGCATCAAGCGCATGTCCGACGTCGTCGACAGCGAACCCTTGTGGAACTACATCATGGCGGCCGTCGTGCTCGCCATGCTGCCGCCCGTCGCGGTGGTCATCATGATGCAAAGGCTCTTCGTGAAGGGCCTCGTGGAAAGCGAGAAGTAAGCCATGGCCGAGCTCAGACTGCGCAACGTGGGCAAGACCTATGCGGGCGGCGTGGTCGCCGTCTCGGGCGCCACCGTCGACATCGCGGACGGCGAGTTCATCGTGCTGGTCGGCCCCTCGGGCTGCGGCAAGTCGACGATCCTGCGCATGATCGCGGGGCTCGAGACGATCACCGACGGCGAGGACGAGATCGGCGGCCGCGTCGTGAACCGGCTGGAGCCCGCCGAGCGCGACATCGCCATGGTGTTCCAGAACTACGCCCTCTACCCGCACATGACGGTGCGGCGGAACATGGAATACGGCCTCAGGAACCGCGGCACGCCGCGGGCCGAGATCGACCGCCGCATCGCCGCCGCCGCCGAGACCTTGCAGATCGCGCAGTATCTCGACCGCAAGCCGCGCGCGCTGTCCGGCGGCCAGCGCCAGCGCGTCGCCATGGG
>NZ_JBQLZP010000386.1:0-1737 GCF_052168335.1 Roseicyclus sp.
ACGCCGCCCAACGCATCCTCGACCTGCTGGCGGAGCTTCAGGACAGTTACGGGCTGTCCTACCTGTTCGTCTCGCACGACCTGACTGTGGTTCGCGCGATCACCGACCGGGTCATGGTCATGCAGTCCGGCCGCTTCGTCGAGACGGGCGCGACCGAGGCCGTCTTCTCCGACCCGCAACACCCCTACACGCGGGCGCTTCTGGCCGCCGCGCCGAAGCTCGACTTCGCGTCCTGACGAAAGGCTCTTCGCATGCAACCCTGGTTCGACACCGACAAGGTCTTCATCGGCGGGCGCTGGCAGCGCTGCGCCTCGGGCGGGACGCTGCCCATGTCCGACCCCTCCACGGGGCGGGAGATCGGACGCATCGCCCGCGGGGGCGCGGAGGACATCGACGCCGCGGTCGAGGCCGCGCGCAAGGCGCTGTCGGGCGATTGGGGTCGGCTGACCGCCGTGGAGCGCGGACGGCTCCTCGCGCGGCTGGGCGCGCTGGTGCTGGAGCATGCCGACGCGCTGGCCGAAATGGAGGCGACGGACGTCGGCAAGCCGCTGACGCAGGCGCGGGCGGACGTGACCGCGCTGGCCCGCTACTGCGAGTTCTACGCGGGCGCCGCCGACAAGGTCATGGGCGAGACGATCCCCTTCCAGCAGGGCTTCACCGTCTACACGCTGCGCGAGCCCATCGGCGTCACCGGCCATATCGTGCCCTGGAACTACCCGATGCAGATCATCGGCCGGTCGCTCGGCGCGGCGCTCGCCATGGGGAACGCCTGCGTCCTGAAACCGGCGGAGGAGGCCTGCCTGACCGCGCTCGCCTTCGCCGACCTCGCGCGGATGGCGGGCTTCCCCGATGGCGCCGTCAACGTCGTGCCCGGCCTCGGGGCTGAGGCGGGTGCCGCGCTGACCGCGCATCCGGGGGTCGGCCACGTCTCCTTCACCGGGTCCGTGGGCACCGGCCGCCTCGTGCAGACGGCGGCGGCGGCGAACCTCGTTCCGGTCACGCTGGAGCTCGGCGGAAAGTCGCCCCAGCTCGTCTTCGCCGATGCCGATATCGGCAAGGCGCTGCCCTTCCTCGTGAACGCCGGGCTCCAGAACGCGGGGCAGACGTGCTCGGCCTCCTCCCGCATCCTGGTCGAACGGCGGCGCTTCGACGAGGTGACGGAGCGGATGGCCGAGGTCTACCGCGGCAAGCTCGCCGCCCCCGCGATGTCCGACCGCGACCTCGGGCCTCTCATCTCCGCCCGCCAGAAGGAGATCGTGACGGGCTACCTCGACCTCGCGGGACAGGGACAACGCGTGGCCGAGGGGCGGGTCGCCCCCGACGCGCCCGACGGCGGACACTACGTCGCCCCCGTGCTCCTCGCCGGCCTCGCGCCGGAGGATCGCCTCGCGCAGGAGGAGATCTTCGGCCCCGTTCAGGTCCTTCTCCCCTTCGACGACGAGGAGGAGGCCGTCGTCATCGCGAACGGCACGCCCTACGGCCTCGTCGCGAGCGTCTGGTCCGCGGACGGCGGGCGGCAGATGCGGCTGGCCAAGCGGCTGCGGGCGGGGCAGGTCTTTCTCAACAACTACGGTGCCGCGGGCGGGGTCGAACTGCCCTTCGGCGGCACGGGCCATTCGGGACACGGGCGCGAGAAGGGGTTCGAGGCGCTCTACGGTTTCTCCAGCCTCAAGACGGTGGCCGCGCATCATGGCTAGGGCATCGGGTCTTTCGCCCCGCGCGGGGCGGGGATAGGCT
>NZ_JBQLZP010000387.1:0-1357 GCF_052168335.1 Roseicyclus sp.
CGGTGATCCGCATGGTCGGCGGCCACCACTACGTCGCGGCCTCCAAGGCGGCGCTCGGCATGATGGGCCGGGGCGTCGGGGCGCCGAGGCCGCCCCGCCTGCCCTCGCCGCCCGCCTACCAGGCGCAGATCCGGAAGGTCCTCGAGGATCTCGATCTGCTCCCCTGCCCCGCCGCATGACGGAAGCCCGCTTCACCTTCGACGGCGGCGAGGTGCCGTACCGCGCGGGCGACACCATCGCCGCCGCGCTGGTCCGGGCCGGGCGGATCGCCCAGCGCGTCACCCGTGCGGGCGAGGACCGCGGCGTCTTCTGCGGCATCGGCCTCTGCCACGACTGCCTCGTCACCGTGGACGGGCGCGCGGGGCAGCGGGCCTGCATGGTGCAGGCGCAGACCGGCGCGGTCGTCCTCCGCCACGCCGACCGGCACGCGGCAGCGGCGCATCCCGCGCCCGCCCGTCTCGCCCCCGCGCCGGAGGGCGGCAGCCTGCCCGCCGCCGAAGCGGACCTCGCCATCGTCGGCGCGGGGCCCGCGGGCGTCTCGGCGGCGCTCGCGGCGCAGGGCCAGGGCCTCGCCGTCGTCCTGATCGACGAGCGCGGCAAGGCGGGCGGGCAATATTTCAAGCCGCCCGCCGGAGCACGGGACGGGACCGCCACGGATGCGCAGCACCGGGCGGGCGACGCGCTCCGCGCGCGGCTCGCCGCCTCCGACGCGCGGCACCTGACGGGCACCAGGGTCTGGCACGCGCGCGCCGAAGGCGGCCGCTTCGAGCTCGGCCTCTTCGACGGCACGCGGGCGAGCCTCCTGCACGCCCGCGCGCTGATCCTGGCGACCGGCGCCTACGAGCGCCCGCCGATGGTTCCCGGCTGGACGCTGCCCGGCGTCATGACCATCGGCGCGGCGCAGACGCTGGTGCGCAGCCACCGGACCGCGCCGGGACGCCGCGTCGTGATCGCGGGCCACGGGCCGCTCGGCCTGCAACTTGCGGCCGAGCTCTGCCGGATCGGCACGCCCCCCGTCGCCGTTCTCGAGCGCGCGACGCCGACGCGGGCCGCCGTGCTGCCCCATGTGCTCGCCGCCGCGCGGGCCGATGCCGGGCTGGTGGCGCGCGGCCTCGGCTACCGCGCCCGCCTCGCCCGGGCCGGGGTTCCCGTCCTCGAGGGTTGGGAGGTGCTGCGCCTGCACGCCGATGCCGAGGGACGGGCCGCCCGCCTGACCGCTTCCTGCATCGCGACCGGGCGGGAACGGGACTTCGCGGCGGACGTCTTCTGCGTCGGCGAGGGCTTCCTGCCCCAGGCGGAACTGGCCCGCGCGCTCGGCTGCGCCACCACGCGCGACCCGGAGACCGGGTTCCTCCGG
>NZ_JBQLZP010000388.1:0-1872 GCF_052168335.1 Roseicyclus sp.
GCCATGCGCCGGTCGTTGTCGGGAAAGTCGAATGTCATCCGCAGGAGCGGGCGCCCGTAGGCGTCGGTCCATGTGGGATCGAGGTCGAGGTAGTTGTCCCAGGTCGACATGGACGAGCCGTGGACGACCAGATCGCCGTGGTGGCCGTAGTTCTCGCGCACCGCGCGCTTCCACTCGAGGCCCCATTCGGGCGTGCCCTCGGGCACCGGCTGATAGCTGATCGGGCGGCCGTGATACTGCTTGCAGGCGATGTAGCCGCCGCCGAGGAAGCCGAGCCCGGAATGGTCGAAGTTGTCGCCGTTGTAGTCGTCCACCACCACGCCGAGCGCGCCCGCACCCATGAAGGGATCGGTCTGCACGCTGTCGTCGAAGAAGGCGTCGACGGCGGCGATGGTCTGGTAGGAGTAGTTGCGCCCGACCGTGCCGGTGCGCGTCTCGGGGTCGTAGGGCGTGCCGAGCCCGGACACGAGCATGAGGTGGACGTTCCAGAGCGCGTAGGCGTTCAGGCAGATCGTGTCGGCGGGCTGGAACACCTCGACCCCGTCCTCGTCGAGGTAGACGACGCCGGTGGCCGTCTGTCCGTCCGCCGCTTTCGTCACGCGGAGCACCTGCGCCTCGAAGCGCAGCTCGAAGTTCTCGTGATCCTTGATGCGGTCGTAGACGCAGATGATCGGGTCGGCCTTGGCGTAGTAGCCGCAGCCGAAGCGCTCGCAGAAGCCGCAATAGGTGCAGGGGTGGAGCTGCGCGCCGTAGGGGTTCTCGTAGGCCCGCGTCACGTTCGCGGACGGCATCGGGAAGGGATGGAGGCCCATGCGCTCGGCCGCCTGCCCGAAGAGCGTGTTGGAAATCGGCTGCGTCATCGCGGGGTTGGGATAGTCGGCGCTGCGCGGCCCCTCGAAGACGTTGCCGCCCGCGCGCGTCTCGCCGTTCAGGTTGCCGGCGTAGCCCGCCGTGCCGCAGATCTTCTCGAAGAAGTCGAGATGCGGCTCCAGCTCCTCGTAGGTCACGCCCCAGTCCTGGATCGTGGCCGCCTCGGGGATGACCTGCTCGCCGTAGCGCTCGGCGTAGTGGCTGCGCATGGTCAGGTCGGAGGGAAGCGGCCGCCAGAGCTGGCCGTTCCAGTGGATGCCCGCGCCGCCGAGGCCCGAACCGGGGAGGAAGGAGCCGAGCCTGCGCATCGGCAGGGCCTGCTGGTCGCGGCTGTTGCGGAAGGTCACGGTCTCCTTCTTGACGTCCATCATGTGGCCGTAGCGGATCGCGTATTTCAGCTCGTCATGCTCCTCCGGCCCGCCGAAGAAGGTGGCGTCGTGGCGGTAGCGCCCGCGCTCGAGCACGACGCAGCGCTGACCGGCATGGGCGAGCTCGTAGGCGGCGGTGAGGCCGGTCCACCCGGCGCCGACGATCACCACGTCGGTCTTGGGCATCCTGCGTTCAGCCATCGCTGTCGCCTCCGGGGATCGGGCGGGGGAGCGTGACGGGGCCGCCGGGGTCGTGCGCCACGCCCATGGGCGGGGGCGCGGGCGAGGGCTCGAAATCGCCCACGCGGCTGAGGTAGTAGGCGTGCGCGCCGGGGAAGCCGACCATGCGCCAGCCCGCGTAGTCGTGGTTGCCGAGATAGATCGGGTCGGCGAAATAGCCCTCGTTCGTGAGGCTCAGGAGCTCGTCGAAGAAGGGCTTGGCGGGCACCTCGCCGATGCTGCCCTCGCGCTCGGACAGGGCCCGGATCGCCTCCTCCCGGCCCGCCGCGTCGCGGTCGAAGAGCGCCGCGCCCTCGGCCATGTGCGCGTCGATGCCCCGGAGGATCAGCTCGCGCGGGGTGAAGGGGACCTGGTAGCCCTGCGAGGGCGTGGCGCCCTCGGGGAAGGGGCCCTC
>NZ_JBQLZP010000389.1:0-5118 GCF_052168335.1 Roseicyclus sp.
TTCTCTTCGGCATGGGGTCCCCCGGTGGACGGCGCGCAAATTGCTGGCGTTATAGAGGCGCGCGCCCCGGGCGCAAGGGATTCACGACAGCCATCGCCGCGCGCGCTTGCCAGTGCCGCGCGGGGGGTCTAGGCGGGGGCCACGCCACCAGGTCCGGAGGGCTTTCGACATGCACTGGCTGCTTCTCGTCCTCGCCATCGCGGCCGAGGTCGTCGGCACGACGGCGCTCAAGGCGTCGGCGGGTTTCACCCGGCCCGGCGCCGTGGCCGTCGTCGTCCTCGGCTACGGGATCGCCTTCTACCTGCTGGCGCGGGTGCTCCTCGTCCTGCCGCTCGGCGTCACCTACGCGATCTGGTCGGGCGTGGGCGTGGCGATCGTCACGATGGTCGGCTGGCTCGTCTTCGGCCAGAAACTCGACACCGCCGCCTGGGTCGGCATCGGCCTGATCGTGGCCGGCGTCATGGTGCTGAACCTCCTGTCCGACACCACGGCCTGAGGCTCACTCCGCCGCCGAAAGGTGCGCCTGCCGCTCGCGCGGATAGAGGTAGTCGCGCGTCAGCGGCACGGCATCCTGCCGGCGGGCGAGCTGCACCTGGAAGACACATTGCCGGTTGTGCCGGAAGGTCAGTTCGCAGGCCTTGAGGTAGTAGCGCCACATCCGGCAGAAACGCGCGTCGTAGAGCGCGCGCGCGGCCGCCTCGTTCGCCATGAAGCGGTCGTACCAGTGCCGGAGCGTCTCGGCATAATGCAGGCGCCAGACCTCCACGTCGCAGGGGTAGAGGTCCGCGTCCTCGACGGCGCGCGTCATCTCCGACAGCGCGGGCACGTAGCCGCCAGGGAAGATGTACTTCGCGATCCACGGGCTCGTCGTGCCGGGCGGCGCCGCGCGCCCGATCGTGTGGACGAGCGCGATGCCGTCCTCCTTCAGCCGCGCGCGCACGGTGTCGAAATACTCGCGGTAATGCGGCACGCCCACGTGCTCGAACATGCCCACCGACACGATCCGGTCGAAGCGCCCCTTCACGGCGCGGTAGTCCATCAGCTCGAAACGCACCCGGTCCGAGAGCCCCGCCTTCCGCGCCCGTTCGGTCGCGACCTTGTGCTGCTCCTCGCTCAAGGTCACGCCCAGCACGCGCGCGCCGTAGTCCCGCGCCAGCGTCAGCGCCATGCCGCCCCAGCCGCAGCCGATCTCGAAGACCTCCATCCCCGGCTCGAGCAGCAGCTTGCCCGCGATGTGGTGCTTCTTGGCCGCCTGCGCGGCCTCGAGCGTCATCGAGGGGTCCGCGAAATAGGCGCAGGAATACTGCCGGTCGGCATCGAGGAAGAGGTCATAGAGCGCGCCCGACAGGTCGTAGTGATGCGCCACGTTGGCCCGCGCCCGGAACGCCGGGTTGTTCTGGTCGATCTTGCGCCGCGCGTAGCGGATCGCGTGATCGAGCCGCCGCCACCAGACGTGCCGCCCCCGCGCCGCGTTCCGCGTCACCAGCGTGAGGAACGCGTCGAGGTCGTCGCCGTCGATGGTGAAGGTGCCGTCCATGTAGGCCTCGCCCAGCGCGAGCTCGGCGTTGGCGACGAAGCGGCGCGGCAGCGCGGGGTCGGTCATCCGGACCTTGATCGGCGCGGCCGAGGCCTCGCCGTATCGCCGCGTTTCGCCGTTCGGGTAGACCATCTCGAGCGCGCCGACCGTGAAGAACCCGCGCAGCATTCGGTCGAGCATCCGGTCCCACATCGCGCGCACCCCTCGCGTTATCGGTTCCCCCGACAACGCCGGACGCGGCGCCGCCGGTTCCACATGCCTGCGACAATTTTGCGCGCATTTTCCGAGTCGTTTCAAGTGCCCGTCCGGCGCGACTTGATGTGTGTCAATCCAGGTTGACAGATTTTGTGATCCGCTGGCCTGACAACGTCAGGGAGTCGGGCCATGCGCATCTGTCTAATCCACCCCAACTACCATTCGGGGGGCGCCGAGATCGCGGGCAACTGGCCGCCCGCCTGGGTCGCCTATCTCGCCGGGTCGCTGAAGGCCGCGGGCTTCGACGACATCCACTTCATCGACGCGATGACGCATGACCTGACGCCCGGCCAGCTCCGCGTGAAACTGGCCGAGCTGCAGCCCGACGTGGTGGGCACCACCGCCATCACCCCCTCGATCTACGTCGCCGAGGAGACGCTGGCGCTCGCCCGGGAGATCCTGCCCGACGCCGTCACCATCCTCGGCGGCATCCACGCCACCTTCATGTACCGGCAGGTCCTGTCCGAGGCGCCGCATATCGACCTGATCGTGCGCGGCGAGGGCGAGGAGATCATCGTCGAGGTCATGCGCGCCATCGCCGAGGGCCGCATCGCCGAGGATCGCCGCAGGATCAAGGGCCTCGCCTTCCTCGACGGCGGGGAGATCGTGGCCACCCCCGCCGCCGCCACCGTGAAGGACATCGACGCCATCTCGCCCGACTGGTCGCTGCTCGAGTGGTCCAGGTACATGTACGTCCCGCTCGGCGTGCGCGTCGCGATCCCCAACATGGCGCGCGGCTGCCCCTTCACCTGCTCCTTCTGCTCGCAGTGGAAGTTCTGGCGCGACTACCGCGTGCGCGACCCGATCAAGGTCGTGGACGAGATCGAAGCCCTCGTGAACGAGCACGACGTGGGCTTCTTCATCCTCGCCGACGAGGAACCCACCATCAACCGGCGCAAGTTCATCCAGTTCTGCGAGGAACTGATCGCCCGCGACCTGCCGCGCCGCGTGCAATGGGGCATCAACACGCGCGTCACCGACATCATGCGCGACAAGGATCTCCTGCCGCTCTACCGCCGCGCGGGCCTCGTCCACGTCTCGCTCGGCACCGAGGCCGCGGCGCAGATGAAGCTCGACCAGTTCAACAAGGAGACCAAGGTCGCCGACAACAAGGAGGCGATCCGCCTCCTGCGCGAGGCCGACATCTTCGTCGAGGCGCAGTTCATCGTCGGCCTCGACAACGAGACGCCCGAGACCCTGGAGGAGACCTTCCAGATGGCCTGGGACTGGCAGCCCGACCTCGCCAACTGGGCGATGTACACGCCCTGGCCCTTCACGCCGCTGTTCCAGGAACTCGGCGACAAGGTCGAGATCTTCGACTTCTCGAAGTACAACTTCGTGACGCCCATCATGCGCCCCGAGGCGATGGACCGCGCCACGCTGCTCGACCGGGTGATGCACAACTACCGGCGCTTCTACTCGCGCAAGGCGCTGTTCTACTACCCCTGGCGCGGAACGGGCTACCGGCGCCGCTACCTCCTCGGCTGCCTCAAGGCCTTCGCCAAGGCGGGCTTCCAGCGCTCCTTCTACGACCTCGGCAAGCACAACTACTGGGGCCCGCAATCCAAGGACAAGGTCGTGTTCAACTTCGACCGGACGCGCACCATCGCCAAGGCGCAGATGGACGACTGGCAGTCCACCCAGGACCTCGCCGCGCAGAAGCGCGCGCGGAAGGAGGCGCGGGACACCTCGTTCAGGATGCCGAACGGGGCGGAGGTGCGGCCGGGCGGCGATGCGGCGGCGCAGGCGAAGGCCTGCGGCGGCGGCACCGGGCAGATGACCGAGCCCGCGGAGTAGCGCCATGCCCGCCACGGCGAAGGAGCGGTCCGGCCCCGGAGCGGGCCGGATCGGCCCGAACGCGATCCTGCAACTCGTCCCCGTCCTGCAGGACGAAGCGGGCGCGGCGGTCACCGCCAGGCTCCTCGCCCGCGCCGGCGTGATCGCGTTGCCCGACCCCGCGCAGGGCCTCATCGACGAGGCCCCGGCCGCCCGCCTCCACCAGGCGCTCCGCGCCGAACTGCCCGAGGCGGCTCCCCGCCTTGCGCGCGCGGCGGGCGAACGCACCGGCGACTACATCCTCGCCCACCGCATCCCGCCCAGGGCGCAGGCGCTCCTCCGCCTTCTGCCCGCGCGCCTCGCCGCCCCGATCCTCGCCCGCGCGGTCGCGAAACACGCCTGGACCTTCTGCGGCTCGGGCGGCTTCCGCCTCGTCTCCACCTGGCCCGTCGTCTTCGAGATCGCCGACAACCCCGTCGTGCGGGGCGAGCGCTCCGACACGCCCCTCTGCCATTGGCACGCGGCGGTCTTCGAGCGGCTCTTCTCCGCCCTCTGCGGCCCGGACTGGCGCTGCACGGAGGTCGCCTGCTGCGCCCAGGGCGCGCCCGCCTGCCGCTTCGAGATGCGCCGGGCTTCCTGAGCCCATGCTTTCATCTTTCCGGAAATACGCAGGGCCGAAGGCCGCGCGCCGGCGGGGGCTCGATGCCCCCGCCGGCGCGGTGCGGGTCCTGCCCTCAGGGCAGGAAACGGTTCGGGTCGACGGCCTCGAAGCCGCGCCGGACCTCGAAATGCAGGAAGGACGGGTCGCCCGCGCCCACTTCGGCGACCGTCTGGCCGCGCGTCACCCGGTCGCCGCGCGAGACCGAGATGTTCCGGATGTTGGCATAGACCGTCAGGAGCCCGTCGGCATGCCGGATCACCAGGATCGGCACCCGGTCGGTGTCCTGGGTGATCGCCGCCACCTCGCCGTCGGCCGCCGCGCGCACCGGCGTGCCGGCCGGGGCGGAGAAGTCGATCCCCTCGTTCGCCGCCGAGTAGGCCCGCAGGACCGGGCCCTCCACCGGCCGCACGAAGCGCGAGGAACTCTCGGGCTCGGCGGCCGGGGCGGGGGCGGGCGCGGGCGCCGGAGGCGGCGCGGGCGGCGTCGGCCCGCCGCCGGTCGCGGGCGGCAGGGGGGCGGCCGCGATCGGGTCGGGGAGCGGCTGCGCGGCCGAGGGCGGGGCGGGGGCGATGCTCTCGCCGGGGCGTGCCGCCGCCACCTCGGTCGCGCCGCCGTCGAGCGCGATCGGGATCAGGAGGTACTGGCCCTCGCGCACGGCGAGGTCCGGCCCGAGCCCGTTCCACTCGGCGAGCGCGCGCACCGACACGCCGTAGAGCCGCGCGACGGAATAGGCCGTCTCGCCCCGGCCCACCCGGTGGCGCACCGGCTCCACGCCCGGCTGGAGCGGCGGGCCCGCCTGCGCGGGGCGGCTCGCGTCCACCTCGTCGAGCGCGCCCCGCGCGATCGAGCCGATGTCGGTGCCCGCGCCGCCGCCGCCGCCGACGCGGCG
>NZ_JBQLZP010000390.1:0-1275 GCF_052168335.1 Roseicyclus sp.
GGCGCACGGTCCCGCCAGCCCAGGTCCCCTCGACGCCATAGCCCGGCACCTCGCGCGCGCCGGTCACGTTCGCGGGCCGGATGCCGCGGGCGCGGAGCCCTTTCGCCAGCGCCTCTGCCAGCGGGTGCGAGGAGACCGCGGCGAGCGCGAGGGCAACGCGCATCGGCTCCTCCGGCTGGTCTTCGAGACCCACGGGATCGGGCGCGCCCGTCGTCAGCGTGCCGGTCTTGTCGAAAACGACGGTATCGGCCTCGGCCAGCCGCTCGAGCGCGGTGCCGTCCTTGATGAGGAGGCCCTTGCGGAAGAGCCGCCCGGAGGCGGCGGTCGTCACCGCGGGCACCGCGAGGGCGAGCGCGCAGGGGCAGGTGATGATGAGGACGGCCGCCGCGATGTTGAGCGCGATGCGCAGGTCCTGGGTGTAGAGCCACCAGCCCACGGCCGCGACGACGGCGAGGATGTGGACCCCCGGCGCGTAGAGCTTGGCCGCCTGGTCGGCGAGCGAGTTGTAGTTGGCGCGCCCCGACTCGGCCACCGCCACGAGGTCCGCGATCCGGTGGAGCGAGGTGTCGCGGCCCGCAGCCCTGACCTCGACGAGGAGCGGGCCGGTCAGGTTCACCTCGCCCGCGCTGACGGCCATTCCGGGACCGGCATAGACCGGCAGGCTCTCCCCGGTCATGAGCGAGCGGTCGAGTTCGGACGAGCCTTCGGTGACGATCCCGTCGACCGGGATGCGCCCGCCGGGCTTCACCCGGACGACGTCGCCCACGGCGAGGTCGGCGGCGGCCACGATCTCCTCCCCCGCCGCGGTCACGCGGAGGGCGCGGGGCACCTCGAGCGCGGCGAGCTCCTGCGCGGCCGAACGGGCGGAGGCGCGCGTGCGGTGGTCGAGGTAGCGCCCGCCGAGCAGGAAGAAGCACAGCATGATCGCCGCGTCGAAATAGGCGTGGTGGCCCGAGTGGATCGTCTCGTAGAGCGAGGTGCCCACGGCCAGCCCGATCGCCAGCGTGATCGGCACGTCCATGTTGAGCCGTCGCCCCTTGAGCGCGCCCCAGGCCGAGACGTAGAAGGGCTTGCCCGAGAAGATCACGGCGGGGATCGCGATGGCGGCACTGATCCAGTGCATCATGTCGCGGGTCACGCCCTCGGCCCCCGACCAGACGGCGACCGACAGGAGCATGACGTTCATCATGCCGAAGAAGGCGACGGCGAGCCGCATCAGGAGGTCGTGCCGGGTGAGCGCGTGGATCGCGTCGCCGATCGCCGTTTCGGCGAGCC
>NZ_JBQLZP010000391.1:0-4254 GCF_052168335.1 Roseicyclus sp.
ATCTCGCTGTTGCCGGTGCCCTTGAACTCCTCGAAGATCACCTCGTCCATCCGGCTACCGGTATCGATCAGCGCCGTCGCGATGATGGTGAGCGATCCGCCCTCCTCGATGTTCCGTGCCGCGCCGAAGAAGCGCTTGGGCCGCTGGAGCGCGTTGGCGTCGACACCGCCGGTCAGAACCTTGCCCGAGGACGGAACCACGGTGTTGAAGGCGCGGCCGAGGCGCGTGATCGAATCGAGAAGGATCACCACGTCGCGCTTGTGCTCGACGAGGCGCTTGGCCTTCTCGATCACCATCTCCGAGACCGCGACGTGCCGCGTCGCCGGTTCGTCGAAGGTGGAGGATATCACCTCCCCCTTCACGGAGCGCTGCATGTCCGTCACTTCCTCCGGCCGCTCGTCGATGAGGAGGACGATCAGGTAGCACTCGGGATGGTTCGTCTCGATCGAATGCGCGATGTTCTGGAGGAGCACGGTCTTGCCCGTCCGGGGCGGCGCCACGATCAGCGCGCGCTGGCCTTTGCCGATGGGGGCAACCAGGTCGATGATCCGGGCCGAGCGATCCTTGATGGTCGGATCCTCGATCTCCATCTTCAGCCGCTCGTCCGGGTAGAGCGGCGTGAGGTTGTCGAACGCCACCTTGTGCTTGGCGCGGTTCGGGTCCTCGAAGTTGATCCGCGTCACCTTCGTCAGCGCGAAGTAGCGCTCAGTCTCGCGCGGGGCGACGATGACGCCTTCCACCGTGTCGCCGGTGCGCAGCGAATGCATCCGGATCATGTCGGGCGAGACGTAGATGTCGTCCGGGCCGGGCAAGTAGTTCGCCTCCGGGCTCCGCAGGAAGCCGAAGCCGTCCTGGAGCACTTCCAGCACACCATCCCCGGCGATCTCCCAGCCTTCGTCCGCCCGCTCGCGCAGGATCTCGAACATCATCTCGCCCTTGCGCATGGTCGAGGCGTTCTCGATCTCGAGGTCCTCGGCCATCGCCAGCAGGTCCTTGGGCGATTTCGCCTTCAGATCGGCAAGACGCAAACTGTTCTCTGTCATGGAATCCACCATTCGCAGGCGCGACGCTTCCGGTGTCGGAGCAAGCTTGGTTTTCGCGTGAGCTTCACCGCCGGACGGCGGGATGTGGCCCAGCTAAGCGGGGGCCGGAAGAAAGTCAAGAAAGCCGGCTGTCCCGTTCGTTCCGACCAGTCAGGAAGAGAGAAAGAAGGTATTGGGAGTCTGTAGGAGGGGTGGAGATCGCCTGAAACCCCGATCTCCCGCCATTTCCCCACCGGTTCGCCAAGCTGTGAGGGATCGGCGGCGCCGCAACGTGGACATCGAGAACTCCCGAAAAACCCGTTTTAATTCAGATCATTGAAGTCTTGTAGCGGTTGACAGAGCTGTGCATTTCTTCTCCGAAAGAGAAGGAATACTGACCCATCCACGCCGCGAGACCCGCAAGGTTGCCCCCGGGGAGAAACGGACGGGAAACCGGCGACTTCTCAACCGTTCTCCCGCCAAGGCTGCCGCGCGCCCGTTTCCGCCCGCTCTTTTCACCGACCAGCGGGACGCCTATCAACAGGACGACCCAGAACAAAGGTGAGCTTGTGCCCGATCTTGTCCTCGCCTCGGCCTCCGAAACGCGGCGCCGGATGCTGGAAAGCGCCGGGATCGCCTTCGAGGCGCTGCCGGTGCGAATCGACGAGGAATCGGTCCGCGCCTCGCTGGAGGCGGAGGGGGCCGGTCCGCGCGACGTGGCGGATGCGCTCGGCGAGTTCAAGGCCCTGAAAGCGCAGGAGAAACGCCCCAGCGCCATCGTCGTCGGATCGGACCAGGTTCTGGCGCTCGGCCGGCAGGTCTTCGGCAAGCCGCCGTCGCGCGAGGCGGCGGCCGAACAGCTCGCCGCGCTCGCCGGGCGCACGCACCACCTCTATTCCAGCGCTGTCCTCTACCACGAGGGACAGCCTGCCTGGCGGACGGTCGGCGTCGCGCGGATGTCGATGCACGCCCTCTCGGCCGCCGAAATCGACGCCTATCTCGATGTGGCCTGGCCCGGGGTCGCGTCCTCGGTCGGGGCCTATCACGCCGAGGCCTATGGCGCGCGGCTCTTCTCCCGGATCGAGGGCGACTGGTTCTCGGTGCTCGGGCTCCCCCTGCTGGAGCTCTGCTCCTTTCTCAGATTGCGAGGCTGGCTGACCTGATGGCTGCGAAGGACATTCCCCTGGCCGGGGTCATCGGCGACCCGGTGGCGCACAGCCTGTCGCCCAAGCTCCACGGCCACTGGCTGCGGCGTTACGGGCTCCGCGGCCACTACATCCCGATGCGCGTCGCGCAGTCGGACCTGGCCGAGGTGCTGCGCGTGCTGCCGATGATGGGCTTCGTCGGTGTGAACGTCACGATCCCCCACAAGGAGCATGTCCTGTCGCTCGCCGATACGGTCACGGATCGCGCGGCCCTCATCGGGGCGGCGAACACGCTGACCTTCACCGCGCAAGGGCGGATACAGGCCGACAACACGGACGGCACGGGGTTCCTGTCCAACATCCGTCAGACCATTCCCGGCTGGTCGGCCAGGATGGGGCCCGCCCTGGTGCTGGGCAGCGGCGGCGCGGCCAAGGCGATCGTCTGGGCGCTCCTCTCCGACGGTGCGCCGGTGGTCTACGTCGCGAACCGCACGCGCGCACGCGCCGACGGTCTCAAGGAGCAGTTCGGCGCCCGCGTCTCGCCGCAGGACTGGACCCTGATCCCCGAGCTGGTGCGCGAGGCCAACCTGATCGTGAACACGACATCCCTCGGCATGGACGGGCAGCCGCCGCTCTCGGTCGACCTCAGCGGGGCGATCCCCTCCACCATCGTCACCGACATCGTTTATGCGCCGTTGCGCACACCGCTCCTCGAGCTGGCCGAAAAGCAGGGGTGCCAGACGGTCGATGGTCTCGGCATGCTCCTCCACCAGGCGGTGCCGGGGTTCGAGCGGTGGTTCAGCTACACGCCGATGGTCGACGACGACCTGCGCAACGCGGTCATGTCCTGATGCCGCTCGTCCTCGGGCTCACGGGCTCCATCGGGATGGGGAAGTCCACCACGGCGGCCATGTTCGCCGAGGCGGGGGTTCCCGTGTGGGACGCCGACGCCGCCGTTCACCGGATCTACGCGGCGGGCGGCCCCGGCGCGCAGGCGCTCGGGCCGCTCGTCCCCGACGCGATCAGGCCGGACGGCAGCGTCGACCGGGGCGAACTGCGCCGCGCCATCGCACGGGATCAGTCCCTGCTCGACCGGATAGAGACTGTCATTCATCCTCTGGTCGCCGCCGACCGGCGGGACTTCCTCGCCCGGAACGCGCGCGCCGATGTCGTTCTTCTCGACATCCCGCTCCTCTTCGAGACCGGCGGAGAGCGCGCGGTCGACCGGGTCGTCGTCGTCTCCACCGACCCCGGGGAACAGCGCCGCCGCGTCCTCGCCCGCCCCGGCATGGACGAGGAGAGCTTCGCCCGCCTCCTCGCCCGCCAGGTGCCGGATGCCGAGAAGCGGGCGCGCGCGGATCACGTCATCCGGACGGACGACCTTGAATCCGCCCGGCGGAGCGTGGAACAACTGGTGCAGGAACTCAGGGCGGAAAGGGCAGGCGATGCGTGAGATCGTTCTCGATACCGAGACCACCGGCCTCGATCCCTTCGACGGGCACCGGATCGTCGAGATCGGCGCGGTCGAGCTCTGGCACCAGATGCCGACCGGGCGGACCTACCACCAGTACATCAACCCCGAACGCCCGATGCCTCAGGAGGCTTTCGAGGTCCACGGCCTCGGCGATGCCTTCCTCGCCGACAAGCCGGTCTTCGCGTCCATCGTCGCCGCCTTCGTCGAGTTCATCGAGGACTCGCCCCTCGTCATCCACAATGCGTCCTTCGACATGCGTTTCCTGAACGCGGAGCTGGAATGGAGCGGGCGGCCGATCCTTCCGTCCGACCGCGCCATCGACACGCTCGCCATCGCCAAGCGGCGGTTTCCCGGCTCGCCCGCCTCGCTCGACGCGCTGTGCCGGCGCTTCGGGATCGACAACTCGATGCGCACCAAGCACGGCGCGCTGCTCGACTCCGAGATCCTCGCCGAGGTCTATCTCGAGCTCATCGGCGGCAAGCAGCCGGACCTCGTCCTCGAGACGGTGCAGCGGAAAGCGGCGCCGGGCGAGCAGGGGACCGCCTGGCGCCCGCGTCCGCGGACCGAGGCCCTGCCCCCGCGCCTGACCGAAACGGAGAAGGCGGCCCACGCC
>NZ_JBQLZP010000392.1:0-13938 GCF_052168335.1 Roseicyclus sp.
CCCCCGGCGGCGCGCTGCAAAGGATGCTCGCGACGCTGCCGCCCGAGCGCGCGGCGCTCCTGCCGCTCCTGTCGGCGCTGGTCGACCCCTGCCGCCCGCTGCGCGTGGAGGCGGTCGCCGATGCATGAGATGTCCCTCTGCGAAGGCATGCGCGAGATCCTCGAGGCGCAGGCGCGCGCCCATGGCGTCGCGCGCATCACCCGCGTGCGGGTCGAGATCGGGCGCTTCGCCGGCGTCGAGAAGCGCGCGCTGGAATTCGCCTGGGAGGTCGTCATGCGCGGCAGCCGGGCCGAGGGCGCGGACCTCGTGATGATCGACCTGCCCGGCCGCGCCACATGCTTCGACTGCGGCCATGCCGTCGAGATCGAGGAGCGCCTCGCCCCCTGCCCGGATTGCGGCGGCGGCAGGCTGATGCCCACGGGGGGCGATGAAATGCGGATCAAGGATCTGGAGGCGGTCTGATGTGCACGGTTTGCGGATGCGGCGACGCGAAGGTGGAGGGGCACGGGCATTCCCATTCCCACTCCCACGCGCATGGTGACCGGCATGGGCACCACCATCACCACCATGATCACGGGCATGATCACGGGCACGATCATGGCCACGATGATGGGCATGGCGACCACCACCACGACCACCACCACGACCATCATCACGGTCACGGGCACGATCACGCGCACCACCACGGCGACCTCCACTACGGACACGGCGCCGCCGGGGTCCATGTGGCGGGGATGAGCCAGGCGCGGCTCATCGAGATCGAGACCGACATCCTGTCGAAGAACGACCGATACGCGGCTGAGAACAGGGCGTTCTTCCGCGGCCGTCAGGTGCTGGCGCTGAACCTCGTTTCGTCGCCCGGCTCGGGCAAGACGACTCTCCTCGTGAAGACGATCGAGATGCTGGGGACACAGGCGCTCGCCGTGATCGAGGGCGACCAGCAGACCGCGAACGACGCCGACCGCATCCGCGCGACCGGCGCACACGCGATCCAGGTGAACACCGGCAAGGGCTGCCACCTCGACGCCCACATGGTCGGCCACGCGGTCGAGCACCTCAACCTCGCGCCGCACTCCGTCCTCTTCATCGAGAACGTCGGCAACCTCGTCTGTCCCGCCGCCTTCGATCTCGGCGAGGATGCCAAGGTCGCGATCCTCTCGGTGACGGAGGGTGAGGACAAGCCGCTGAAGTATCCCGACATGTTCACCGCCGCGCGGCTCGCGATCCTGAACAAGACCGACCTCGCGCCGCATTGCGACGTGGATCTGGCGCTTTACGAGGAGAACCTCAGGCGGGTGAACCCCGGCATCGACATCCTGCGCCTCTCCGCCCGGACCGGCGAGGGCATGGACGCGTGGCTCGCCTGGCTGCGCGGACGCCTCGCCGCCAAGGCGGGACGGGCGGCGGCGGAATGAAGGACGCGGGCGCCCCCCAGCGCGCGACGATCCTGATCGTCGATCCCGACGCGAGGCGGCGCGGACGGCTCTCGCGCGAGGCCGGGGAGGAGGCCGAGTGCCTCGCCGTCGAGACCGGGGCCGAAGCGCTCCGCGCCTGCCAGGAGAACTTCGTCGAGGTCGCGCTGGTGGCCTGCGGGCAGGACGCGCCCGAGGGGGCGCCGCTCCTCGACCAGATCGCCGCGCACTGGCCCGAGACCGTCTGCATCGCCCTGGCCGACGAGACCGCCTCGGGCCTTTCCGAGACGCTCTACCAGGTCTGCCGCGGCGGCATGTCGCCCGACGCGCTGCGGCGGATGCTGCGCAACGCCGTCCAGCTGTTCCGCGTCCGACGCGAGAACGACCGGATGAGCTTCGAGATGCGCTTCATGTCGCGCAAGGCCGCCCCGCCGCCCGAGGCGCCGCACGACGGCGAGGGGCTGGGGTTCGAGACCATCCTGCGCGTGCCCGGCTCGCCCATGGCCGCCACCGTGGCCCGCGCGCGCCATCTCGCCAGCTTCGACGTGCCGCTCCTGCTGACCGGCGCGCCCGGCACCGGGCGCACGGCGCTGGCGCGCGCGATCCACGGCGCATCGCTCAGGGCGGAGCGCCCGTTTCTCGCGCTCGACCTCGCGGGGCTGCCGGAGGAGGCGATCCGGGTCGAGCTCTGCGGGCTCAGGAACAACGGGCATTCGCGCGTCGGCCTCTTCGCCAAGGCCTCGCGCGGGACGCTCTACCTCGGCGGGATCGAGCACCTGTCGGCCCAGATGCAGCTCTGGCTCTCGCGGCTGCTCGCCACCGGCAGCTTCTGTCCCGTGAACGGCACCGAGCCGCAGCGCATGGACCTGCGCCTCGTCTGCGGCGCCGGGCGCGACCTCCGCCGCGACGTGGCGGAGGGCCGGTTTCGCGCCGAGCTCTACCACCAGGTCGCGGTCGGGACGCTGGAGGTGCCCTCGCTGGCGCAGCGGCGCGCCGACATCCCGCTCGTCGCGCGCCAGATGCTCTTCGAGGCCGCCGAGCGGCACGGCAAGACGGTGCGCGGCCTCTCGGAGGAGGCGGTGGCCTTTCTCCAGGGCCATGACTGGCCCGGCAATCTGCCCGAACTCGCGAACGAGGTGACGCGGATGCTGATCTTCGCGCAGGAGCCCGTGCTCGGCCCCGATCTCGTCTCGCGCCACATCCTTCAGGCGGGGCCGGGCGCGGCGGACGCGGGCGAGGACAGCGTGCTCGCCGACACCGGGCCCCTCAAGGACCGCGTCGAGGCCATCGAGAAACGCATCCTGCGCGAGGTGCTGACCCGCCAGCGCTGGAACAAGAGCCGCGCGGCCCATGAACTCGGGCTGAGCCGCGTCGGGCTGCGGGCCAAGCTCGACCGCTACGGCCTCAGCCCCGGCGTGATCGAGACGGTCGAGGAGGACTGAGCCCATGTGCCACGCGATACCGGCCGAGGTGGTCGAGGTGCTTCCGGGAGAGATGGCGCGCGTCGACCTCTCGGGGGCGCGCAAGACGGTGTCGACGGCCCTCGTCGGCGCGGTCGCGGTGGGCGACTACCTCCTCGTCCATGTCGGCTACGCGCTCGGCCGCGTCGATCCGGCCGAGGCGGAAGCGACGCTGAGGTTGCTTGAGGAAATCGGAGCAGGCCGATGAAATACGTGGAGGATTTCCGCGATGCCACGCTCGCGCGCGGGCTCGCGGCCGAGATCGCGGCCGAGGTGCGGGCGGACCGGACCTACCGGCTGATGGAGTTCTGCGGCGGGCACACGCACGCGATCTTCCGCTACGGCGTGACCGACCTCCTGCCGCCGCAGGTGCGCATGATCCACGGCCCCGGCTGCCCGGTCTGCGTGCTCCCCATCGGGCGGCTCGACATGGCGATCGACCTGGCGAAGTCGCAGGGCGTGACGCTCTGCACCTATGGCGACATGCTGCGGGTGCCGGGGTCGCGCAAGCAGTCGCTGCTGAAGGCGCGGGCCGAGGGCGCGGATATCCGCATGGTCGCCTCGACCCTGGACGCGCTCGAGCTTGCGCGGGCAAACCCCGAAAAAGAAGTGGTTTTCTTCGCCATCGGCTTCGAGACGACGACGCCGCCCACCGCCGTCGCGCTGAAGATCGCGGAAGCCGAGGGGCTGCCCAACTTCAGCGTCTTCTGCAACCACGTGCTCACGCCCGCCGCGATCACCAACATCCTCGAGGCGCCCGACCTCCGCGCGATGGAGACGGTGGAGATCGACGGCTTCCTCGGGCCGGCCCATGTCTCGGTCGTGATCGGCGCGCAACCCTACGAGTTCTTCGCCGAGGAATTCGCCAAGCCGGTCGTCATCGCGGGCTTCGAGCCGCTCGACGTCATGCAGTCGATCCTCATGCTCGTCCGCCAGATCAACGAGGGCCGCGCCGAGGTCGAGAACCAGTACACCCGCGCCGTGACGCGGCATGGCAACGAGACCGCCAAGGCCATGGTGGCGGAGGTCTTCGAGATCGGGCGGAGCTTCGAATGGCGGGGTCTCGGCGACGTGCCCTATTCCGCCTTCCGCATCCGCGCGCGCTTCGCCCGCTGGGACGCCGAGACCCGCTTCGGCATGGTCCAGGGCCGGTCGCTCGAGAACAAGGCCTGCGACTGCCCCAGGATCCTGCGCGGCGCGGCCATTCCCACCGACTGCAAGCTCTTCGGCAACCAGTGCACGCCGCAGACGCCGCTGGGGTCCTGCATGGTCTCCGACGAGGGCGCCTGCGCCGCCTACTACAAGTACGGCCGCCGCCGCGTGGCCCGGATGGAGGCCGCCGAATGAAGCGTCACGCGACATGGTCGGGCGTCGTCGAGATGGGCCACGGCGCCGGCGGGCGGGACATGGCCGACCTGATAGAAGACATGTTCGTCAAGGAGTTCGCGAACGACGTTCTCACGGGCGAGGAGGATCAGGCGATCCTCTCCGTCCCCGCCGGGCGCCTCGCCGTGTCCACCGACGGATTCGTGGTCTCGCCGCTGTTCTTCCCCGGCGGCGACATCGGCGCGCTCGCGGTCAACGGCACGGTCAACGACGTGGCGATGGGCGGCGCCGCGCCCTTCGCGCTCTCGGCCTCCTTCATCCTCGAGGAGGGGCTGCCCCTCCAGGACCTCCACCGCATCGCCTGCTCGATGGCCGAGGCCGCGCGCGCGGCGGGCGTGCGCATCGTCACCGGCGACACCAAGGTGGTCGAGCGCGGCAAGGGCGACGGCGTCTTCATCTCGACGACCGGCTTCGGGATGGTGCGCGAGGGCGTCTCGCTCTCGGCGCGGAACGTCCGGCCCGGCGACGCGGTCCTCGTCTCGGGCAGCATGGGCGACCACGGCGTCGCGATCATGGCCAGCCGCGCGGGCTTCGACTTCGAGACCGACATCGTATCGGACTGCGCCGCGCTGAACGGCCTCGCGGCCGCGATCCTCGACGCGGCGCCCGGCACGCGGGCCATGCGCGACCCGACGCGGGGCGGCCTCGCCGCCGTCCTGAACGAGATCGCGCGCGCGAGCCGCGTGGGCATCACCATCCGCGAGGCCGACCTGCCGGTGAAGCCGGGCGTCGCGGGCGCCTGCGAGATCCTCGGGCTCGACCCGCTCTATGTCGCGAACGAGGGCAAGCTCGTGGCCTTCGTGCCCGAGGCCGAGGCCGAGGCGGCGCTCGCCGCGATGCGGGCCCACCCGCTCGGGGCCGAGGCCGCGACCCTCGGCACCGTCACCGACGACCCCGACGGCTTCGTCGAGATGGAGACCGCCTTCGGCGGGCGGCGCATGGTCGACTGGATCGCGGGCGAACAGCTTCCGAGGATCTGCTGATGCGCATTCTCCTTCTCGCCCATGCCTTCAACTCGCTGACCCAGCGGCTCTGGCTGGAGCTCGAGGCCGACGGGCACGAACTCTCCCTCGAATACGACATCAACGATGCGACGACGCGGGACGCGGTGGCGTTGTTCGCCCCCGACCTGATCCTCGCCCCGTTCCTCAAGCGCGCGATCCCGGCGGATGTCTGGCGAAAGGTTCCGACGCTGGTGGTCCATCCCGGCCCGCCGGGCGACAAGGGGCCGTCCGCGCTCGACCACGCCGTGCAGGAGGGGCGGGAGCGCTGGGGCGTCACCGTCCTCGAGGCGCGGAGCGAGATGGACGCGGGCCCCGTCTGGGCGCAGCAGCCCTTCGAGATGCGGGCCGCCCCCAAGTCGAGCCTCTACCGCCGCGAGGTGACGGAGGCCGCCGTCACCGCCGTGCGCATGGCGCTCGCGCGGCTCACGGCAGGGCTCTGGCCGCTCCGCGCCGCGAACGACGGGGCGGAGGGGCCGAAGCCTCCGATGCGGCAGGAGAGGCGCGCCATCGACTGGGCCGCGATGGGGTCGGCCGAGGTGCTCGCCCGCATCCGCGCCGCCGACGGGAGGCCGGGCGTCCTCGACCGCAGCCTCGGCGCGGAGGTCTGGCTCCACGACGCGCATCCGGGCCGGGGCAGCGGTGCGGGGGGCGCGCTGCTCGGGCAGGCGAACGAGGCGATCCTCCGGGCGACGGCGGACGGCGCGGTCTGGATCGGGCATCTCTCGATCCGCCTGCCGGGCGGACGGCGGCTCAAGCTGCCCGCGACGCGCGCGCTGGAGGCGCTCGGCCACGCCCTGCCCCCGGAGACCGGGGCGGCCGACGCGCCGAACGGCGTGCGGACGGAGCGCCTCGGCGATCTCGCCGTGATCCGCTTCCCCTTTCTCAACGGCGCGATGAGCGTCCGCCGCGCGCAGGCGCTGTCCCGCGCCATCCGCGCGGCCGCGGAGGCCCGCGTGATCCTGCTGACCGGCGGGCCGGAGTTCTGGTCGAACGGCATCGACCTCGCCACGATCGAGGCGGCGGCCAGCCCCGCGGAGGAGAGCCTGGCCGCCATCGAGGCCATCGACGACGTCTGCCTCGCACTTCTCGAGAGCCCGGCCTGGACGATCGCGGCCATGGCGGGGAACGCGGGCGCGGGCGGCGTCTTCATGGCGCTCGCCGCCGACGAGGTGACGGCGCGGGCGGGAACCGTGCTCAGCCCGCACTACAAGAACATGGGCAATCTCTACGGGTCGGAATACTGGACCTACACCCTGCCCCGCCGCCTCGGCGCCGAGGATGCGGCCCGGCTGATGCAGACGCGGATGCCGCTCCTCGCGAAGGAGGCGGCCCGGATCGGTCTGGTCGACCGGATCGCGGGCGGCGCTCCGGAGGCGTTCGAGGCGGCGATGGTGGCGCGCGCGGAGGCGCTCGCGGGGTCCGGGGCGCTCGGCGACATGCTGGCGGAAAAGGCGCGGCGGCGGGCGGCCGACGAGGCGGCGCGCCCCCTCGCGGACCACCGCGCGGCGGAGATCGCGCGGATGCGGCTGAACTTCTTCGGGTTCGACACGAGCTATCACGTGGCGCGGCTGAACTTCATCACCGGCGTGCCGAAGTCGCGCACGCCGCTCCACCTCGCGCGGCACCGGCGGATGGGGCAGATGGCGGCGGAGTGAGGCCCGTTCAGTCGTCCTCGGAGAGCGCGCGGCGGTGCGTCGGCAGCAGCAGGCGGCGCGGCAGCGCCCGCCCCTCGGCGCAATGGTCGAGCGAGACCACCAGCCGGTCCACCCGGCGGAGCGCCACGACGAGGAGGGCGGCGCCGATCAGGAGGTCGACGACGCCCCCACCGAAGATCCCCGCCCGTGCCGCCAGGGTCGCGCCGAGCCCGAAGAGCGCGCAGGCCCAGACCTGGATCTCGGCGCGCATGGCGGTGGCGAGCTTGTGCGGCGGCAGGCCGCCCGCGTTTTCGGCGGGTTCCATGCCGAACCAGCGGCGCAGGAAGTTGCCGCGCCGGATGGCGGTGTTCACGTAGTCGCCGGGCAGCTCGTCCTTGCCGAGGAGGTCGTTCGAGATGTTGTCCTCGAGCCAGCAGATCCGCATGAGCGCGAGCAGCGCGAGGATGCCCGCGAGGTTCGCCGGCGCCCAGGCCCCCGCAAGCGCGGAGGAGGCGACGATGGCGGCGCCGATGAGGACGTGGCTCAGGTGCAGTGCGCCGGGCGGGCCTTCGGGGTCCTGCGGTCGGGTCTGTCTCATGCGCGCCTCCGTTCTGGCGGGAACACCGCCCTTTCGGGAGCGGTTCCCTGCGCCGGGCCGATACCGGCCCGGGACATGCTGGCGCCGATGGTAGACCAGAGTGAGGCAAAACATTTACAAATTTCTGAACTGCAACGATCGCGCGGCGGGCGCGCCGGGAAAGAAGAAGGGGGCGCTCGGTGAGCGCCCCCAGTTTCGCTGATCAGGCTCGGATGTTAACTGCCCGAAGTGTTCTGCCTGCGGCCTGATCCGCGTCAGGGGCGAGCGCACCCGCCCCGGATGACAGGCGCACGGCGGTGAGGAGCCGCGCGCCCGATGTCGTCATAGTGGCACCCGTCCTGCGGTAAAAATCTGTGCCCGCCCGGATACGGGTTCCAGTTCCCGCCAACGAGCGCAACTGAGTTTCCACGCAAATCGCGGAATTCGATCTCTGCACCGGTGTCCCAAGCTTCTCGGAACTTCCAAGGCAACGTGGTCTCGCAGTATCCATGCCAGTCGACTTGAGGGGTCCGCTCAAGGTGGAATATTGCCTCCACGTCACCCGAGTGGACGTCTCCGAAAACCAGTGTCCCCACGGTCGAGATGCTGCGTCTTTCGGTTCGCATCGCCATCACTCCTCAGCTGCATCCGCTCGTCGCGCCGCAGGTGTTGCACTTCATGCAGGTGCCGTTGCGCACCAGCGTGTAGTTGCCGCATTCGCCGCAGGCCTCGCCCTCGTAGCCCTGCATCCGCGCCCGCGTCGCCGCGTCGATGGAGACCGAGCCCGTGGCGACCGCCGTGGTGGAGGCGGCGGCGGCGAGCGTGCCGCGCACCTCGGGCACCAGCGTCTCGAGCGCCGCGGCGGCGTCGCCCGCCCCGCCCTGGAGGACGACGAAGTCCTGCGGCAGGCGCTTGCGGAGGTAGCCGGTCGAGCTGATCTGCTTGAGCACCTCGAGCGACTTGGTGGCGGCCGTCTCGGTCACGGGGCGCACGTTCGAGACCCCCTCGTCCACGCCGCGGCCGACATCGTCGAAGCTCGCGCCCGCCGGGGCCACGTGGGCCAGGTCGGTGCGGTCGAGGTAGGACACCGCCAGTTCGCGGAAGATGTAGTCGAGGATCGAGGTCGCGTTCTTGATCGAGTCGTTGCCCTGCACCATCCCCGAGGGTTCGAACTTGGTGAAGGTGAAGGCGTCGACGAACTCCTCCAGCGGCACGCCGTACTGCAGGCCGACCGAGACCGCGATGGCGAAGTTGTTCATCATCGCCCGGAAGCCCGCGCCTTCCTTGTGCATGTCGATGAAGATCTCGCCGAGCGAGCCGTCGGCGTATTCGCCGGTCCGCAGGTAAACCTTGTGGCCGCCGACGATGGCCTTCTGCGTGTAGCCCTTGCGCCGCTCGGGCAGCTTCTGGCGGGCGGCGCGGATGACCTCCTTGACGATGATCTTCTCGACGATCTTCTCGGCGATGACCTGCGCCTTCTCCTGCGGCGTGCCGGTCTCGAGCGTCTCGGCGGCCTCCTCGTCGTCCTCGACGAGGGCGGAGGCGAGCGGCTGGCTGAGCTTGGAGCCGTCGCGGTAGAGGGCATTCGCCTTCACGCCGAGCGACCAGGACAGTTCGTAGGCCTTCTGGCAGTCCTCGATCGTGGCCGAGTTCGGCATGTTGATCGTCTTGGAGATCGCCCCCGAGATGAAGGACTGGGCCGCCGCCATCATGTAGATGTGGCTGTCCACGCTGAGGAAGCGCTTGCCCTTCTTGCCGCAGGGATTGGCGCAGTCGAAGACGTGGTAGTGCTCCTCCTTGAGGAAGGGCGCGCCCTCGAGCGTCATGGTCCCGCAGACATGGTCGTTGGCCGCGTCGATCTCGGCCTTCGAGAAGCCGAGGTGCCGGAGCATGTCGAAGGTCGGGTCGTTCAGCCTGGCCGCCGGGATGCCGAGCGTGCGGGTGCAGAACTCCTCGCCCAGCGTCCACTGGTTGAACACGAAGCGGATGTCGAAGGCCTGCGGCAGCGCCGCCTCGACCTTGGCGATCTCCTCGGGGCCGAAACCGTGGCCGATGAGGGCGGTGTGGTTGATCCCCGGCGCCTGGCCGAGCGTGCCGTGGCCGACGGCGTAGGCGATGATCTCCTCGATCTGGCTGGACGAGTAGCCCAGCGTCTCGAGCGCGGCCGGAACCGAGCGGTTGATGATCTTGAAGTAGCCGCCGCCCGCGAGCTTCTTGAACTTCACCAGCGCGAAGTCGGGCTCGATGCCGGTCGTGTCGCAGTCCATCACCAGGCCGATCGTGCCGGTGGGCGCGATGACGGTCGACTGCGCGTTGCGGTAGCCGTGCGCCTCGCCGAGCGTCAGGGCCTCGTCCCAGGCCTGCTTGGCGAGCTCGACCAGCCGCTGGTCGGGGCAGTTGGCATGGTCGAGCGCCACCGGGTTCACGTTGACCGCCTCGTAGCCCTCGGTCTTGCCGTAGGCGGCGGCGCGGTGGTTGCGCATCACCCGCAGCATGTGCTGCCGGTTCCGCTCGAAGCCCGCGAAGGGCCCGAGCTCGGCGGCGATCTCGGCCGAGGTGGCGTAGGCCACGCCCGTCATGATCGCGGTCAGCGCGCCGCAGAGCGCCCTTCCCTCGGCGCTGTCGTAGCCGAGGCCCATGTTCATCAGGAGCCCGCCGATATTGGCGTAACCGAGCCCCAGCGTCCGGAAGTCGTAGGAGAGCTGCGCGATCTCCTTCGAGGGGAACTGCGCCATCATCACCGAGATTTCCAGCGTCAGCGTCCAGAGCCGCGTGGCGTGGATGTAGCTCTCGGCGTCGAACTGGCCGCCCGTGTAGAAGGTCAGCAGGTTCATCGAGGCGAGGTTGCAGGCCGTGTCGTCGAGGAACATGTATTCCGAGCACGGGTTCGAGCCGCGGATCGCCCCGTCCTCGGGGCAGGTGTGCCAGGCGTTGACCGTGTCGTGGAACTGGATGCCCGGATCGGCGCAGGCCCAGGCGGCGTGGCCCACCTTCTCCCAGAGGTCGCGGGCCTTGATCGTCTTGGCGACCTTGCCGCCGACGCGGTTGATCAGCTTCCAGTCGCCGTCATCCTCGACGGCCTTGAGGAAGGCGTCGGTCACGCGGATCGAGTTGTTGGAGTTCTGGCCGGAGACGGAGGAGTAGGCCTCCGAGTCCCAGTCGGTGTCGTAGGTCGGGAACTCGATCGAGGTGTAGCCCTGCCGCGCATAGTCGAGCACGCGCTTCACGTAGGTCTCGGGCACGCTGGCCGACTTCGCGGCGCGGATCGCCTTCTTCAGTCCTGCGTTCTTCGCCGGGTCGACCGCGTCCTCGATCGACCCGTCCCAGGCGCCGATGGCCTCGAAGATGCCGTTCAGCGTGCGCTCGTGCGCCTTGGAGCCCGCGACGAGGCTCGCCACCTTCTGCTCCTCGACGACCTTCCAGTTGATGAAGTCCTCGATATCCGGGTGGTCGGCGTCGACGATGACCATCTTGGCCGCGCGGCGCGTGGTGCCGCCCGACTTGATCGAGCCCGCCGCGCGGTCGCCGATCTTGAGGAAGCCCATGAGGCCGGAGGACTTGCCGCCGCCCGAGAGCTTCTCGCCCTCGCCGCGGAGGAGCGAGAAGTTGGTGCCGGTGCCCGAGCCGTACTTGAAGAGGCGCGCCTCGCGGACCCAGAGGTCCATGATCCCGCCCTCGTTCACGAGGTCGTCCTGCACGGACTGGATGAAGCAGGCGTGCGGCTGCGGATGCTCGTAGGCGCTGGAGGATTTCGTCAGCTTGCCGGTCTTGTAGTCGACGTAGTAGTGGCCCTGGCTCGGGCCGTCGATGCCGTAGGCCCAGTGCAGCCCGGTGTTGAACCACTGCGGCGAGTTCGGCGCGGCCATCTGGCGCGCGAGCATCAGCTGCATCTCGTCGAAATAGGCGCGGGCGTCCTCCTCGGCGGAGAAGTAGCCGCCCTTCCAGCCCCAGTAGGCCCAGGCGCCCGCGAGACGGCGGAACACCTGCCGCGCCGAGGTCTCGCCGCCGTAGCGCTGGTCCTCGGGCAGTTCCTCGAGGGCGGCCTCGTCGGCGACGTGGCGCCAGAGGAAGTCGGGAACGCCCTTTTCCTTCACCGGCTTCAGCCGCGCCGGAACGCCGGCCTTGCGGAAGTATTTCTGCGCGATGACGTCGGAGGCGACCTGGCTCCAGCCGGCGGGAACCTCGACGGCGTCGAGACGGAACACGACCGTGCCGTTGGGGTTGCGGATCTCGGAGCTGGTGGTGGTGAATTCCACGTCCGCGTATGCGTCAGCGCCTGCCCGGGTGAATCTGCGTTCGATCTTCATGACGTCTGCCTCTCCGACTTCCGTACCCGTTTCCCATCGCACCTCCGCGCCGTACCGGACGCGCAGGGCCTCTCTTCGCCTGTCGAGGGGCAGGCACAGCCCGGACATCGCCCGGACAGCGGGACGCCGAGATCCGTCGCACGCCCTTGGCGCACGGGATCGTCTGGTCCGTGATCGTTACGCGAGGTTGGTCCTCTGCCCCTGCCGGGCTGCGCTATATGTAGTGGCGCTTCACCCGACGGGCACAAACTGACGTAGGTGGACACGAACCGTCAACGGGTTTTTGAACCCCGTGTCACAGATTTTTCGCTTGCAATGGAGTTGCGCGGCCGGGCGCCGAGTCGGGGGCTTGATTCATCCCCATGGATAGCCGCGCGACATCTTCAACCATTCTTGGAAAATCCGCGCGGCACGCGGCGGGACTCCGCCACTTGTCCCCAGCCCGCGCCGATCTCGCGGCACACCGCACGGACCGCTCCGACATGCCTCGGGATGTTGCGGGGATACCACGACTCGGCCGCCCGAACGCCACCGCATCGTGCGGAAAGGGTTAACGGGACCACCAGATATAGCGCGGAGAGGGTTGGTCGGGGCGGCGAGATTCGAACTCACGACCTTCTGTACCCAAAACAGACGCGCTACCAGACTGCGCTACGCCCCGACACCGGCCCTGTTACAGCGCGCGCGAAAGGGCGCGCAAGCCCGTCATTCGGCGCAGGGCCAGGCGGCGGTCTCCTGGTCGATCCTCGGATGGCGGATCTGCGTCCCCGGCCCCATCCCGAAGCGCGCCGCGAGGCCGCCGTTGATCTCGAGCACGAATTGCGCGGGCCCCCCGCTCGGCAGGCCGGTCTCGTCGAAGGGCACGGCATCGGCCTGGACGCTGACCCATTCTCCCGTCGCGTCGAAATAGATGATGTCGAGCGGGATGTAGGTGTTGCGCATCCAGAAGCTGCGCGGCGCCTCGTCGGGGAAGACGAAGAGCATCCCCTTGTTGCGCGGCATCTCCTCCACGAACATCAGCCCGCGCTGGCGCGTCTCGGGCGTGTCGGCGATGTCGACGCCGAAGCGCGCCGTGCCCCAGTCGCCGCGAAGCTCGACGCGGGCGGGGTCGCAGGCCGCTGCCGCGCTTGCCACCGAAAGGAGAAGGATGAAGACCGAGGCGATGGCCCGGAACGAGATGCGGGAACCTGCCCGCGTCACACGAAATCCCAACTGCGCACCTCGGCCGCGAGTTTGCCCCTCGGTCCGTCCACGACCTTCATGGCCACCGCCTCGCCCGCCTGCAGATCGGCGAAGCCGAAGCGGCGCAGGACCTCGACGTGGATAAACACGTCCTCAGCATGCCCGAAGATGTTGGCGAACCCAAACCCTTTCGCCTTGTCGAACCACTTCACGCGCGCCGCGAGAAAGGGCGCGCCATCGGGGGCTTCGGGAATGGCGACGGCTCCGCCCGGCCGCGCCGCCGACTCGTCGGGCGCGGGCGGCATGATGGAGAGAACCTCGCTGGCCTGCAGGCCGCGCGCCGTCGCATGGGCACGCACCTCGATCGCGGAATTGTCAGCGACGGAACCCTGTCCGAAATTGCGCAGGACGTTGGCATGGAGAAGAATGTCGGGGCCCCCGTCATCTGCCACGATGAAGCCGAATCCCTTCGCCCCGTCGAACCATTTCACGTGGCCGCTAACGACCCTGTCTTCCGATACATCGTCGGCCATAATGGCAAGCCCCGATACTGTAGCTGCATGTGCCAAAGATTGTCCCTAGTCAGGTATTGCAGCCGTGCGGCGTGATGAGCAAGGACAAAATATCGTTTTCTTCCTTGCCTTTCGCAATCTCACGTAACGTCAGATTGCGAGTCGTCGCCCCGGAGCGCCGGGCGGCATCACGGGTTCAGGCGCGTGATGGACCACGCCGATCCCGCCGCGTCGCGCCGCCAGCGGAAGCGGTCATGCAGTCGAAAGGCGCCGTCGGCCCAGAACTCGATTTCGACCGGGCGGATGCGCACCCCGCCCCAGAACGGCGGACGCGGCGGGCTGGTTCCCTTCGCCGCCGTCACCCGCGCGACCTCGGCCGCGAGCGCGCCCCGGCTCTCGAGCGGGCGCGACTGCCGCGAGGCCCAGGCCCCGAGCCGGCTCTTGAGCGAGCGGCTGGCATAGTA
>NZ_JBQLZP010000393.1:0-2092 GCF_052168335.1 Roseicyclus sp.
TTCGTCGGCGCCGTGATGCACCGAGATCGCCATCGTCCAGCGCAGGGCGGTGGCCGACGCCTCCACCTCCTGTCCCTCGCCGAGGCTCTCGGGCTGAACGAAGCCCTCGGGGTTCGACTGCCGGAACCAGACGCGGATGTCGTTGTCCCGGATCGCCGGAACCTTGCTCCGGAAGTCGACGGTGAGGGCGCGCTCCTCCTCGGTCGGATCGGCGTTGGAGAAGACCGGGGCGTTCGTGCTCCACACCCGGAAGGCCCGGCTGTCGGAGGCCGCCTCGATCTCGGGGTTCCAGGCATCCGGGATGTTGCGCAGGAGCCGGCTCACCCCCGCCGCGCGCTCCACGATGTCGTAGGCATCCTGAAGGACGAGGGTTTCCTGCCGGTCGCGGAAATAGATCGCCAGGCCGAAGCTGTTGGCGACGAGAAGCCCGACGAGGATGACCGCGACCGTCTGCGCCTTGAGGCTGCGGAGCATCGCTCAGCCTTCGGTGACGTCTGCGGCGAACAGGTATCCGCCGCCCCAGACCGTCTTGATGATCGAGGGGTTCTTCGGGTCCTCGCCCAGCTTGCGCCTGAGACGGCTGATCTGGATGTCCACGCTGCGGTCGAAGACGATGGAGGCGCGGCCGCGCGTCAGGTCGAGCAGGTTGTCGCGGGTCAGCGTCCGGTTCGGGCGCAGCGCGAGGGCCACCAGGAGGTCCTACTCGCCGCTGCTGAGGGACACGACGATGCCCTCGGGACTGAGCAGCTCGCGCTTGCTCCGGTCGAGGCGCCAGCCCTCGAAGCGGAGGATGCGGGCCTCGGCGGAGGTCTCGGCGGGCCCCTGCAGGGCCGTGCGGCGCAGGACCGCCCTGATCCGCGCGATGAGTTCCCGGCTGTTGAAGGGTTTCGCGAGGTAGTCGTCGGCGCCCATCTCGAGGCCGAGGATGCGGTCGACGTCGTCGCCCTTTGCCGTCAGCATGATGATGGGCGTCTTGTCCTGCGCGCCGCGGAGCTCGCGGCAGAGGGTCAGCCCGTCCTCGCCCGGCAGCATCAGGTCGAGCACGATGAGGTCGATGGCCCCCGTCTCGAGGGTCCGGCGCATGGCCTTTCCATCCTCCGCGCGGGAGATGCGGAACCCCTCCCGCTCCAGCACCCTGCCGACGAGGTCGCGCAGTTCGCGATCGTCATCGACAACCAGAATGTGGGGGCTGCGTTTCATCCGGGCGCCGGCCTTCGAGGAGGACGTGGCCTTCTAACACGACGCCCGGACCCCGCAAGCGCGCGCCGCGGGCGTCCGGCGCGGGAAAGTGTAACGGGAGACAGGCGGGGCGGGCCCCTGACATCGCCCGTTACAAAGTGACACCACTTCGCGCGAATTTTCCGGCGGCACCGGGGCTAGCTGTCCGGAAAACAACGGAGAGCAGGCAACATGAAGACGACACGAAAGGATGCCGGAGCGGGCATCGCCTCGAACCCCGGCCGCAAGCCCGGACGAGACATCGTCGTGAGGCTCGAGGATGCGGCCGCGCGGCGCAGCGCGAAGGCGTCGGAACACGAGGTGGGTGAACTCGTCCTCGGCGCCTGGATGATGGCTCTCGAGGCCCGGCGCGAGGGCTGCGTTCAGGGCGTCGAGCCGGTGGCCCGTCGTCGGCGCGCCGCCCTCGCCGAGAGGATCGAGACGCTCCCCTACGTGCAGCTGCTCGACCCCCTCGTGCAGCAGGAATACTGGCGGCAGGTCAACATGATTTCAGAGCAGGAAACATTGGCGCAATCCATTCTCGAGGGGGCAGCCACCTACGCGGCAAAGACGCCGCGCGGCTAGCCTCGTCAATTCCTTTTCCATCGATCCCTTTCTTGCCTCGGTGCTCGTGCCTGTCCCGGACGACACCGCACTCGGGCGGATCGGCTGCATAGCCCCCAGGCGTGGCCGATCCGCCCATTTCTCCTCGCGCGAGGCCCCCCGGTCTCGTTGCGCCTCGGGGAGGCGGCGATCATCGGCGGCCCGGCGGCAGGCCGGACATGAAATCTTCACCTTCGGCGGTGGCGTCGCTTGCGCCGATCTCGGCGCAGGGAGCACTGCTCGTGGCGCGAACCGCCGGGTTCAACGACCG
>NZ_JBQLZP010000394.1:0-3668 GCF_052168335.1 Roseicyclus sp.
TCGTCATGTGGTTCGGCTTCGGCTGGCAGTCCAAGGCGGCGGTCGTCGTCGCCATGGTCTTCTTCCCCATGCTGGTGAACTGCGTGCAGGGGCTGAAGGCCTCGGACGCGATGCAGCGCGACCTCATGCACACCTACGCGGCGAGCTACTGGCAGGGGCTCCTCAAGCTCCGCCTGCCGACCGCGATGCCCTTCGTCTTCAACGGGTTGAAGATCTGCACGACCCTTGCGCTCATCGGGGCGATCGTCGCCGAATTCTTCGGCTCGCCGGTCGTCGGCATGGGGTTCCGGATCAAGATCGAGGTTGGGCGCCTGGCCATGGACATGGTCTGGGCGTCTATTGCCGTGGCCGCGATGGCGGGGACGGCATTCTACGGGCTCGTGGCCCTGATCGAGCGGCGGCTGACGTTCTGGCACCCGTCGCAGAGAGGGGCCTGAGAAGGGGACGGCAACAAAAGAAGTCCAACCAGGAGGAAGACCTTGAACAAGATCATGACGACGGCGCTGGCGGCGGGCCTGGGGCTCGGCGGTGCGGCGCAGGCGCAGGACACGGTGAACCTGCAGCTCCAGTGGGTCACGCAGGCCCAGTTCGCGGGCTATTACGTGGCGCTGGAGAACGGCTACTACGAGGAGGAAGGCCTCGACGTGAACATCATGCCGGGCGGCCCGGACATCGCGCCGCCGCAGGTTCTGGCCGGTGGCGCGGCCGACGTGATGCTGAACTGGATGCCCTCGGCGCTCGCCGCGCGCGAGGCGGGTCTGCCGGTGGTGAACATCGCCCAGCCCTTCGTGCGCTCGGGCCTGATGCTCTCGTGCTGGGCGGATGTCGGCATCGAGGAGCCCGCGGACCTCGCGGGTCACACGGTGGCGCACTGGTTCTTCGGCAACGAGTATCCGTTCCTGTCGTGGATGGCGCAGCTCGGCATCCCGGTGGACGGGTCCGAGAACGGCATCACGCTGCTGCAGGCGGGCTTCAACGTCGACCCGCTCCTCCAGCGGCAGGCCGACTGCATCTCGACGATGACCTACAACGAGTACTGGCAGATCATCGACGCGGGCATTTCCCCCGAGGAGCTGATCACCTTCAAGTACGAGGATTACGGCGTCGCCACGCTCGAGGACGGGATCTGGACGCTCGAGCAGAACCTCGAGGACCCGGCCTTCGTCGACAAGATGGTCCGCTTCGTGCGCGCCTCGATGCGCGGCTGGGCCTGGGCGGCGGAGAACCCCGACGAGGCGGCGATGATCGTGCTCGACTACGACGAGACCGGCGCCCAGACCGAGGAGCACCAGCTTCGCATGATGCGCGAGATCGGACTTCTGGTGGAAGGCGGCGACGGGCGCCTCGACGAGGCGGCCTACCAGCGCACGGTGGACACGCTGCTGGCCGGCGGCTCGGACCCGGTGATCTCGGCGGTGCCGGAGGGGGCCTTCACCCACGTCATCACCGACGCGGCGCTCGCCGACTGAGACGGGCCTGACGGGCAGGGAACGGCCCCGGCGGCGACGCCGGGGCCGTTTCACATATCAGACCCTGATGTCCAGTTCCTTCGGCCCGGGCGCCTCCAGCTCCTCGAGGAGGTCGGACATCATGGGCACGGGCGTGTCGCGCGCCTCGTCGAAGTCGCCCACCTCGCGCAGGTGCAGGGCGGGGACGCTCAGGCCCTTGACCGGCGGCGGATCGGGCGGGATCTCGGGGACATGCCTGCGCCCGTCGCGATGCGGGGCCATCTGGGCCTTCTCCGAGGCCTCTGCCTGCGCGACGGCGGCGCGCCCGAGCTCCGGCTGCGGCCCGGCGCTCGGCACGGCGCCCTCGACGCCCGCGCGTTGGACGTTGCCCGGCGCGGTCTGCCAGGGGAGGTTCATGCTTCCTGAAGGTGCGGTCGGTGTCAGCATCACCAGCGCTCCAACTCACGGAGCCCCCAACCACGACCCATATTTGCCACAAAAGCCCTTCCGAATCAAGAGGGTCTCGAAAAGTCTCCGCAATCTCCGCTTTCCCGCCCCGGTCCGGGCGTCTCAGTCGAGGATGACGATTCCCGTCTGTTTCGACTTGTGTTCGGGCTCGACATGGATGGTGACGCGCACGTCGGGCACCGCCCGCGCGATCCCCGCCTCGACCCGGTCGCAGATCTCGTGCGCGTCGAAGACGCTCATGTCGCTCGGCACGACGAGGTGGAACTCGACGAAGGTGGCGCTTCCGGCGTGCCGCGTGCGCAGGTCGTGCGCCTCCACCGCGCCGTCCGCCTCGGCCGAGATCGCCGCCCGGATGCGGGCCAGCGTCTCCTCGGGCACGGCCTCGTCCATCAGGCCCGAGAGCGATGCGCGCACCAGGCGCGAGCCCGACCAGAGGATGTTGACCGCGACCAGCGCCGCGAGGATCGGGTCGAGCACCCACCAGCCGGTGAGAACGGCGAGGAGCACGCCCACCGCCACGCCCACCGAGGTCACCACATCGGCCCAGAGGTGCCGCCCGTCCGCCGCGAGCGCGGGCGAGCGGTGCCGGCGCCCCTCGCGGACGAGCACGAAGGCCCAGACGGCGTTGAGCGCTGTCGCCACGCCGTTCACGAGAAGCCCCTCGAAGGGGGCGTCGATCACGCGGGGGCTCAGGAAACCCGCCCAGGCCTCGCGCAGGATGAACAGCGCCGCGACGATGATCATGACGCCCTCGAGCACCGCGCTGAAGAACTCCGCCTTGTGGTGGCCGAAGTTGTGCTCGGCGTCGGCGGGGCGCGCGGCGACCCGGATCGCGACCAGCGCCGCGAAGGCCGTGGCGAGGTTCACCGTGCTCTCGAGCGCGTCCGAGAGGAGCGCGACCGACCCCGTCAGCCACCAGGCCAGCACCTTGAGGCCGAGCACGACCGCGCCGACCACGAGGCTTCCGATGGCGATCCTGAGCACTGCGGACATGGCGGTCCCCTTGGGATGCGCCGCACTTAACGGCCCGGGGGCGGTGGCTCAAGCGCCCATGTCCGCCGGTTGGTGGGGGAGGGGGCGGACCCCCTCCCGTCGTGGCCTGCGAGAGGTGCCTCCCGCCGGGCGTCAGCCCTTGTTCATGCGGTTGGCGATGAGCTCGTCCACCACCGCGGGTTCGGCCAGCGTCGAGGTGTCCCCGAGCGCGCCGAAGTCGTTCTCGGCGATCTTGCGCAGGATGCGGCGCATGATCTTGCCCGAGCGCGTCTTGGGCAGGCCCGGCGCCCACTGGATGAGGTCCGGCTTGGCGATGGGACCGATCTCGGTCCGCACCCAGGTCTCGAGCTCCTTGCGGAGCGCGTCCGACGGCTCGATCCCGCGCATCAGCGTGACATATGCGTAGATGCCCTGTCCCTTGATCGGGTGCGGATAGCCGACCACGGCCGCCTCGGCGACCTTGGCGTGGGCCACGAGCGCGCTCTCGACCTCGGCGGTGCCCATCCGGTGCCCGGAGACGTTGATGACGTCGTCGACCCGGCCGGTGATCCAGTAGTAGCCGTCCGCGTCCCTGCGGCAGCCGTCGCCCGAGAAGTAGTAGCCCTTGTAGTCCGAGAAATAGGTCTTCTCGAAGCGCGCGTGATCGCCCCAGACGGTGCGCATCTGGCCGGGCCACGAGTCCTTCAGGCAGAGGACGCCCTCGGCCTCGGTCGCCGTGATCTCCTGCCCGGAATGCGGATCGAGCACCACCGGCACGAC
>NZ_JBQLZP010000395.1:0-5635 GCF_052168335.1 Roseicyclus sp.
CGCGGTTCAGTTCCTCGTAGAGATAGTCCCCGGTCGTCGGGCTCATGGCATCGCTCCCATCCTGCGGCGGGCGCCGCGGGGTGGAGCAATGACCCGGGCGCGCAGGCGCCTTGCCAGCTTCTACTCCGGAAAGACTGGCGACCCGCGATTGGAAGAGAGACGAGGAACGCGGGCCGCCAGCAGGTTTTTCGTCAGGCGCCGGGGTCGGCAAAGGAAGGGAGGAGACAGACCCCGGTGCCTTCGACACCTTCAGAATGCCCCATGCTGCGGCGCAGGGAAAACCTTCGCCGCGCTTGCAGCCCCGGGTTCGGCGAGTGCCGCTTTCTTGAGCGGAATTCCGGGGACGCTGCGCAGTTTCTGGCGGGGTTATCAGGGTCCGCGGCCCCGGGGGCGGCGAATCCCCAGGGCGGCCGGGCCGCTTGCGCGGTTGCGGACGCTCCCCATATCTTCCGCGGCGATGGCAACGGAGGCCGAGAATGCCGGCGACCCTGAAGACGGCGATGCTGATGGCGGGGCTGACCGCGCTCTTCATGGGCGCGGGGTGGCTTCTGGGCGGGTCCACGGGCGTGGTCCTGGCGTTCCTCTTCGCGGCGGGCACGAACCTCTTCGCCTGGTGGAATTCGGACACGATGGTGCTGAGGATGCACGGGGCGCGGCCGGCGACGGGCGAGGACGGCCTGACGCGGATGGTGGCGGACCTTGCCCGGCGCGCGGAGATGCCCGTGCCCGCCGTCTACATCCTCGAGACGGACCAGCCCAACGCCTTCGCCACCGGCCGCAGCCCGGAACGCGGCGCGGTCGCGGTGACGCGCGGCCTCCTCCAGCGGCTCGGCCCCGAGGAGATCGCCGCCGTCGTCGCGCACGAGCTCGCCCATATCCGCAACCGCGACACGCTCATCATGACGGTGACGGCGACCTTCGCGGGCGCGCTCTCGATGCTGGCAAACTTCGCGCTCTTCTTCGGCGGGCGGCGGGACAGCCCGCTCGGGATCGTCGGCGTGATCGCGATGATGGTGGTCGCACCGCTTGCCGCCGTTCTCGTGCAGATGGCGATCAGCCGCACGCGCGAATACGAGGCCGACCGCGTGGGCGCCGAGATCGTCGGCAATCCCATGTGGCTCGCCTCGGCGCTGCGGCGCATCCAGGGTTTCGCCGCGCGGATCGACAACAACGCGGCCGAGCGCAATCCGGGCACGGCGCACATGTTCATCGTCAATCCGCTCCACGCGCACGGGTACGACAACCTCTTCGCGACGCACCCCAGCACGGAGAACCGCGTCGCGGCGCTGCAGGCGATGATGCCGGGCGGGCAGGGGCGCGGCGGCAGGCCCTGGGGCTAGCTCAGTCCTCGAGGAGCGCGCGCGCGCCCGGCTCGTCGATCACCAGGTGGCTCACGTAGCCGCCGAGGATCGCGGCGCGCGTCGCGGCGAGCTTCTCGGGTCCCGAGACGACGAGCATCCGCACGGGAACGGCCTTCAGCGCCCCGGGCGCGATGCCGATCATCCGCGCGCTCAGCGGGCCGGCCATGACGTCGCCCGCGCCGTCGATGAAATGCCCGGCGAGGACGCCCGCCGCGCCGCGCTCGCGGTACCAGGCGACCTCCTCCACCGTGGCGATCCCGGCGGAGACGAGCGTGGTCCGGTCGCTCACGTCGCCGACGGAGAACAGCGCCTTGGTCAGCCGCCCGAACTCGGCGAGCTGGCTCGCGATGACGGGCTCGCGCCGAAGCCGCTCGGCCAGCTCGGCCGAGGAGAGGACGGCGGGCGCGTGCAGCGTCCGGCAGCCTGCGCCGAGGCGGCGCGCGATCTCGATGGCGCAGGTCTCGGCGGCGAAGAGGTGCTGGGCATACATCGAGCCCACGAGCTGATGCACCATCAGCCCCGGCATCTGCGCCAGCGGAAAGCCCTGCGCGATCCTGAGCACCGTCTCGCCCCAGGCGACGCCGAGGCAGTCGGTCCCCGACAGGAGGTCGCGCATCGCCTGCGCGCCGAGTTGCGCGGTCCGGTCGAGCATCGCGTCCGCTGACAGCGGCTCGAGGTCGTTGTGCGCCACGTAGGCGTCCGCGAGCCCCAGCCGGTCGGCCAGCGCGCGGGCCAGCGGCGAGGTCGCGAAGCTCTCGCCCTGGATGCGGATCTCGACAATGTTCTGCTCGCGCGCGAGGCGCAGCCAGTTCGCCACGCTCGCCCGCGAGACGCCGACGCGGCGCGCGATCTCCTCCTGCGTCAGCCCCTCGCGGTAATACAGCATCGCCACGCGGGCGAGCGAGGCGGGCGAGGCCGCGCCGTCCTTCCCGCTGTGGCGAAGCTCGGTCATCTAGCGCAACGCCGCCTCGATGTTGCCGCCGTCCACGGTCATGACGTGGGCGGTGGTCCGCTCGGCCCTGGCCAGCGCCACGAAGGCCTCGGCGACGTGCCGTGCCTCGACCTCGCGCCCGAGGAGGTTGCCGGCCATGTAGGACGCCGTGTCGGTGCCCCGCGCCGAGGCGCGCGCCGCGATCATCTCGTCCGTCAGGAGGCCCGAGGGGATGGGATCGGCGTTCACCCCGTTCACCCGGATGCCGTCTGCTCCGTGCTCCAGCGCGAGCTGGCGGAGAAGGAAGAAGGTCGCGGCCTTGGGCAGGCCGTAAGCGCCGAAGTTCCTGCCCGGATTGACCGCCTGCTTGGAGACGTTGAAAAGGATCTGGCCCCCGCCGCCCTGCGCGCGGAAGACGTCGACGGCGGCCTTCGCCAGCCGCTGATGGGCGAAGAAGTTCAGCTCGAACGAGGCGCGGAGCTGGTCCTCCGTCAGCTCGGCGAGGGCGCCCTGCGTCGCCGCGCCCGCGTTCGACACGAGGATGTCGAGCCCGCCGAAACTGCGGACGGCGTGGGCCATAGCGGCCTCGGCCGCCGCCGGGTCCGTCACGTCGAGCGCGATGGCCGCGCCCTTGCCGAGGGCCTTCAGCGCCGCCTCGAGTGCGGTCTCGTCCCGGTCCACCAGCACGATCTCCGCGCCCTCGGCCGCGAAGGCGCGCGCTGTGGCGAGGCCGATGGCCCCGGCGCCGCCCGTCACCATGACCACGCGCCCCGCGAAGGGCGGCGCCTTGGCCTTGCCGAGCTTCGCCTGTTCCAGCGACCAGTACTCCATGTCGAAGAGGTCGTCCTCGCCGATGGGCCGGAAGCCGCCGCGATCCTCGCCCACGGCGGCCACGCGCATGTTCTGCTCGCCGAGGTCCGCCGCGACGGACGCGGCGCCCGCCGTCCGCCCGATGCCGACGAGGCCGGTGCCCTCGATCCACGCGAGGTTCGGAAGGGCCTGAAGCATCGTCCTGCCGCCGCCGACGCGGGCGTTCTGCCGATCGAAATAACTCGCGTATTCAGTCTCGTAGGCGGCGATCTTCGCGCGGATCGCCGCCGCGTCGTCGTCCGCGCGCAGGACCAGCGGCCGGCCCTTGATGCGGATGACGTGGTCGGGCGAGGCGGTGCCGCGCGTGGCGAGGTCGTCAAGGTCGGGGCGCTTCAGGAAGTCGAGCACCGCGTCGCCGTTCCGCAGGTCCAGCACCGGCGGGGGCGCGCCCGCCTCGGCGAAGGCGGCGCGGATCGCGGCGAGCCTGCCCGCGTCGCCCGCCTGCCGGAAGGGTTGCCGCGCGGCGCCGTCGAAGGTGGGCCCCTTCAGGCCCAGATACTCCGCCACCTCGTTGGTGTGCGCGACGATCCTGTCGTAGCTCTCGCGCGCGGTCTCGCCCCAGGCGAAATGGCCGTGCTTGAGCAGGAGCAGCCCCTCGACCGAGGGATCGGCCTCGTGCACCTCGGCCGCCGCCTTCGCCAGCGCGAAGCCCGGCATGATGTAGGGCACGATGCCGAGGCGCTTGCCGAAGATCTCGCGCACGACGGCTTCCGCGTTCGGCAGGTTGGCGAGGATCAGGAAGGGCGTCGCGTGGGTGTGGTCGACGACCCGGTGCGGCAGGAAGGCGTGGAGCAGCGTCTCGACCGACGGGTTCGGCGCGGTCGCGTCGAGCAGGTTCTGCCGCTGGACGTTCACCATCTCCTCGTCCGACAGCCGGTCGAGCGCGCGGAGCCTGAGCAGCGGTTCGAGCCGCACCCCCGGCAGACCCGGCGCGAGGATCGTGTCGAGGTCCCAGCCCGAGCCCTTGACGTGGAGCACGCGCTCGGCCTCGCCGAAGAGGTTCGGTCGCGTCAGCTTGATCGAGGTGTTGCCGCCCCCGTGCATCACGAGGTCGGGGTCCGACCCGATCAGCCGCGAGGAATAGACCCGCAGCGCGAGCGCGCGGTCGGCCTCGTCGGCGCCCGCGTCGGCCACCCAGCGCGCGGCGTCCTCCTCGGACCAGCGGTTCGCGATCATCATGCGGCCTTGTCCGGGAACATGGCGGCGAGCCCGGCCTCGGAGGCCTCGGCCACGCCCATCTCGGTGATGAGGCCGGTGACGAGGCGCGCGGGCGTCACGTCGAAGGCGGGGTTCGCGCCGGGCGAGCCCTCGGGCGCGACGCGGACCCAGCCGATGGAGCCGTCCTCGCCCGTGCCCTGCACATGCGTCACCTCGCGCTCGGGGCGGTCCTCGATCGGGATCTCGCGCACGCCGTCGCGCACCGTCCAGTCGATCGTGGGCGAGGGCAGCGCGACGTAGAAGGGCACGCCGTTGTCCTTCGCCGCCAGCGCCTTGAGATAGGTGCCGATCTTGTTGCAGACGTCGCCGGTGGCGGTGGTGCGGTCGGTGCCGACGATCACCATGTCGACCTGGCCGCGCTGCATCAGGTGGCCGCCCGCATTGTCGGTGACGTAGTCGTGGCTGATCCCGTGGGAGCCCAGTTCCCAGGCCGTCAGCGCGCCCTGGTTGCGCGGCCGCGTCTCGTCGACCCAGACGTGGATCGGGATGCCCGCCTCGGCGGCGTGGTACATCGGGCTGGTCGCCGTGCCCCAGTCGACGGTGGCGAGCCATCCGGCGTTGCAATGGGTCAGGATGCGCACCGGCTCCCCCTCGGGTTTGCGCGCCGCGATCTCGCGGATGATCGACAGGCCGTTCAGCCCGATGCGCCGGTTGATCTCGACGTCCTCGTCGGCGATCTCGTGGGCGAGGCGCATGGCGGCCTCGGCCCGCGCCTCGGGGCGGAGCGGGCGCAGCGCATTGCGGCAGCGGTCGAGCGCCCAGCGGAGGTTGATCGCCGTCGGCCGCGTGGCGTTCAGCACCGACCAGGTCTCGTCGAGATTGGCGTCGGAGGGGTCGCGCGCCATGTCGTCGGCCACGCCGTAGGCCGCCGTCGCCCCGATCAGCGGCGCGCCCCGCACCCACATGTCGCGGATCGCCACGGCGAACTCGTCGCGCGTCCTCAGCGTGGCGATGCGGAAGTCGTGGGGCAGCCAGCGCTGGTCGATGATGCGGACCTCGCCCGCGCCGGTATCGTACCAGATCGAGCGGTAGGGGGTTCCGTTGACCTTCATGCTGCGTCCTTTCGGTTGAACTCGCGCGCGATGGCGAGAAGCGCGTCCATGTCCGGGATGGAGGCGCGCATCGTCAGGATATGGGCACCCATGGCGAGGTTGCGAGCCTCGTAGACCGCACGCTCGGCCGGGTCGGCGATGCTCTCGAAATCGGCGTTGTGCGCGAGTGAGAGCGTGCGGCGGTGCTCCTCGATCCCGCAGAA
>NZ_JBQLZP010000396.1:0-1704 GCF_052168335.1 Roseicyclus sp.
TGATAGACGGGACGGACGCGCCGCGCGGTCCCCGTCCGGCGCCTCCGGATGGCAGCGAGGGCGGCAGGACGATGGCGAACTATCCCACAACCTTCGACCGGGAGGACCTGCTGAAATGCGCGCGGGGCGAGCTCTTCGGGCCCGGCAACGCGCAGCTTCCCCTCCCGCCGATGCTGATGATGGACCGGATCACGGACATCTCCGGCGACGGCGGCGCGCATGGCAAGGGCCATGTCGTGGCCGAGTTCGACATCACGCCGGACCTCTGGTTCTTCGAGTGCCATTTCCCCGGCAACCCGATCATGCCGGGCTGCCTCGGGCTCGACGGGCTCTGGCAGCTCACCGGCTTCAACCTCGGCTGGCGCGGCTGGCAGGGGCGGGGCTACGCGCTGGGCGTCGGCGAGGTCAAGCTCACCGGCATGGTCCGCCCCGACCGCAGGCGTCTCACCTATTACGTGGACTTCACCAAGGCCGTGCAGACCCGCCGCCTGACCATGGGCGTCGCCGACGGGCGCGTCGAGGCCGATGGCGAGACGATCTACCAGGTCAGGGACATGAAGGTCGCCCTCTCCGAAAGCTGAGCCGCGCCCCCGGCTTCATCTTTCCCGAAATACGCATCGCAACGGCGCGGCCGGGCGCCCCGGCCGAAGCTCCCGGAACCGTCGCGGCTTGCACGGGTTCCCCCGTTTGCCCTAGACAGGCCGGGCAATCCAAGGGAGGGCGCATGCGCCGCAACGAACCGAAGGTCCGCCCATGAGACGGGTCGTCGTCACCGGTCTCGGCATCGTCTCGTCGATCGGGAACACCGCCGGAGAGGTCACGGCCTCGCTGAAGGCGGGGCGCTCCGGCATCACCGCCAACGCCGCGATGGCCGAGCACGGCTTCCGCAGCCAGGTGGCCGGCGCACTCGACCTCGACGTGGCCGACCACATCGACAAGCGCACGCTCCGCTTCATGGGGCCGGGCGCGGCCTATTCCCACATCGCCATGGGCCAGGCCATCGCCGACGCGGGCCTGACCGAGGCGGACGTGGTCGATCCGATGACCGGCCTCATCGCGGGCTCGGGCGGGCCGTCGACCTCGGCCATGCTCGCCGCGCACCAGACGGTCCTGTCCTCGGGCTCGACCAAGCGGATCGGTCCCTTCGCCGTGCCGAAGTGCATGTCCTCGACGGTCAGCGCGAACCTCGCCACCGCCTACCGCATCAAGGGGATGAACTTCTCCATCACGTCCGCCTGCTCGACCTCGCTGCACTGCATCGGCATGGCGGCGCAGCAGATCGCGCTCGGCCAGCAGGACGTGATGTTCGCGGGCGGCGGAGAGGAGCTCGACTGGACGCTCTCCTGCCTCTTCGACGCGATGGGCGCGATGTCGTCCAGGTACAACGACACCCCCGAGCGCGCCTCGCGCGCCTTCGACGCGGGCCGCGACGGCTTCGTGATCTCGGGCGGCGGCGCGATGCTGGTGCTCGAGCCGCTCGAGCGCGCGCAGGCGCGCGGCGCGAGGATCTATGCCGAGGTGACGGGCTTCGCGGCGACCTCGGACGGGGCCGACATGGTCGCGCCCTCGGGCGAGGGGGGCGAGCGGGCGATGCGCGGCGCGCTCCGCACGCTGCCCGAGGGGCGGCGCGTGAGCTACATCAACGCCCACGGCACCTCGACGCCCGTGGGCGACGTGGGCGAGGTGCAGGCCGTCCGCCGCGTC
>NZ_JBQLZP010000397.1:0-4491 GCF_052168335.1 Roseicyclus sp.
TTTCCCTTCGAGGGCGTGACGGTGAACGGCCTCGCCATCGGGGGCGCCTCGCAGGGGATCGAGGACTACTACCTCGAGGAGGTGATCCACGGCCCCGGCGCCTTCGTGGAATACGCCCGCAGCCACCAGGACTTCGAGGAGGCGATGCGCCGGAAGCTCGAGCGCGAGCTCAGGGTGATGATCCTGGGAGAGGTGGATTAGCCCGGCGTCCGGCCGACCGGCAGGAGCGCGGCGCCCACGCGGCGGCCCTCGGAGAGGAGCACGTTGTAGGTCCGGCAGGCGGCGGCGCTCGCCATCGGCTCGACCCCGATGCCGGCGGCCTCGAGCGTGCGGCGGAACTCGGCCGGCGGATGCGCGATCTCGGGTCCGGTGCCGAGGATGAGGAAGTCGATGTCCTTCGCGGCGGCGAGGATCGGCTCGACCGAGCCATAGCCCTCCCACTGCGCTGTCCGGCCCGGCAGGACCAGCGCCGCCCCCTCGACGATCGTGCCGTCGATGCGGAAGAAGTCGGGGCCGTAGCCGTCGACCTGTTTCGCGGCGCCGAAATCGACCTCGGTGATGCGCATGATCTCTCTCCGTCTCAGTGCCAGACCGGCAGTGCGGCGAGCCCCGCCGCGCCGATCAGACCATAGGCGAAGCGGCGGTAGAGGCCAGCCCTCTCGGGGCGGAACAGGCGCACGCCCGCCCAGGTTCCAAGTGCGTAGGGCGCGAGGAGGAGGACGCCCAGCCAGACCGCGAAGGGCGGCAGGAGGCCCTGAAGCCAGAGCTGCGGCAGGAAGCTGAGCGAGGTGAGCGTGAGGAACACCGCGAGGTTGGCGCGCGTGACGGCGACGGGCTGCCCCTCGGTGCCGAGGTTGAAGAGGATCACGGGCGGCCCGTTCAGCCCCGTGCTGCCCCCCGCGATCCCCGAGAGCGCCCCCACGAAGAGGCGCGGCGCCGCCCCCGTCCCGACGGGCATGCGCCAGCCCGCCACCAGCGCCGCGAGCGTGCCGAGCGTCACCAGCGCGATGGCCGTGCGGATCGCCTCCTCCGGCGCGAGGCGCAGCGCGGCGACGCCTACGGGCGTGAAGACGATGCAGGCCGCCATCATCAGCCCGACCGACCGCTTCTCGGCCGATCTCCAGGCGCCCGGCACCACGGTGACGAGCGAGGCGAGCGCCGAGAGCGAGAAGGCCGCCACCGCCACGGCGGGCGAGACGAAGAGCGTGGCGAGCGGCATGAAGATCAGCGCCGAGCCGAAGCCCGCGAAGCCGTAGACCAGCCCCGCGAGTAGCGAGGTCGCGCAGACCCATGGAAGGCCCGGATGCCCCAGCGCGGCGGCCAGCGCCTCAGGCACGGGGCACTGCCATCAGGCGTCGATGTTGGCGAACTGCGTGCCCGCGCCCCCGCCCGAGGAGGGCTTGGACCAGTCACGCTTCACCCCGATCATGAGCACCACGTTCTTGGCCACGTAGATCGACGAGTAGGTGCCGACGATCACGCCCCAGAAGATCGCGAAGACGAAGCCCCGGATCACGTCCCCGCCGAGCACGAGGAGCGCGAGAAGCGCGAGAAGCGTCGTGCCGGAGGTCATGAGGGTCCGGCTGAGCGTCTCGTTGGCCGAGAGGTTCATCACGTCCTGCAGCGGGCGCTGCTTGTACTTGATGAGGTTCTCGCGCAGCCGGTCGAAGATCACGACGGTGTCGTTGATCGAGTAGCCGATGATCGTCAGCAGCGCCGCGATGGTGGCGAGGTCGAAGCGGATCTGGAGAAGGCTGAAGACCCCGATGGTGAGGATCACGTCGTGGATCAGCGCCGCGACGGCCCCCACCGAGAACTGCCATTCGAAGCGCAGCCAGATGTAGACGAGGAGAGCCGCGAGCGAGGCGCCGACGGCGATCAGGGCCGTCATGATGAGTTCGCCCGAGACCTTCGGGCCGACGGATTCGACGCTCGGGAAGGTCATCGCCGGGTAGACGCCGCGCAGCGCCTCCTGCACGGCGGCGACGGTCTCGGGCGTCACGCTCTCCTGACCCTCCTGGGCCTGGATGCGGATCATCGCGACGTTGCGCTCGGGGCCGAAGGTCGGGTCGAAGACCTCGGTGATCGACACGTCGCCGAGGTTCAGCGCCGCCAGCGCGTCGCGGTAGGCGCCGACGTCCACGGGCTGCGAGGACTCGGTCCGGATCGTCGTTCCGCCGAGGAAGTCGATGCCGAAGTTCAGGCCCATCGCGAACCAGACGCCGAGCGAGACGAACACCGCGACCACCGAGGCGCCGAAGGTCAGGCGGGCGTATTTGAAGAAGTCGATGTTGGTTTCGTCGGGAACCAGTTTCAGGCGCATGTCAGACCTCGATCGTCTTCGGACGCGCCCGGTCGAACCAGGTCACGATGAACAGGCGGGTGACGTAGATGGCGGTGAAGACGGACGTGAGGATGCCGATCCCGAGCGTCACCGAGAAGCCCCGGACCGGGCCGGAGCCCAGCGCGAAGAGGATCACCGCGATGATGAAGGTGGTGAGGTTGGCGTCGATGATCGCCGAGAGCGCGCGGGAATAGCCGAGCTCGATGGCCCGCGCCGGCCCCTTGGCGGTCTTGAGCTCCTCCCGGATGCGCTCGAAGACCAGGACGTTGGCATCGACCGCCATGCCGATGGTCAGCACGATCCCCGCGATGCCCGGCAGCGTCAGGGTCGCCCCGATCAGGCTGAGGATGCCGAAGATGAGGCCCACGTTCAGGATCAGCGCGACGCTCGCAAAGACGCCGAAGAGGCCGTAGCTGAGGACCATGAAGACGAGGACCGCCGCGAAGGCGACCAGCGCCGCCGTCTCGCCCGCCGCGATCGAGTCGGCGCCGAGCTCGGGGCCGATTGTCCGCTCCTCGAGGAAGGTCATCTCGGCGGGCAGCGCGCCCGCGCGCAGCAGGACGGCAAGCTCGGTCGAGCTCTCCACGGTGAAGTTGCCGGAAATCTGCCCCGAGCCCCCGGTGATCGCCTGCCGGATGACGGGGGCCGAGATCACCTCCTCGTCGAGCACGATGGCGAAGGGGGCGCCCACGTTGGCGGCGGTGTATTCGCCGAAGGCACGCGCGCCCGCCGGGTTGAAGCGGAAGGTCACGATCGGCTGGCCGGTCTGCTGGTCGAAGGAGGGCTGGCTGTCCACGAGGTCGTCGCCGGTCACGACGGGCGTTTCCTCGAGGATGTAGAAGACCCCCTCCTCGTCCATCGAGGGCAGCACGATCTGCCGGGGCTCCACCGCCTCCTCCGCGTTGTCGGCGCGGCCGACGACCGGGTGGAAGGTGAGGCGCGCGGTGGTGCCGATCAGGTCCTTCAACTCCTGCGCCGAGCCGATGCCCGGCACCTGGATGAGGATGCGGTCCTGGCCCTGCCGCTGGATCGTCGGCTCGCGCGTGCCGGCCTCGTCGACGCGGCGGCGCACGATCTCGACGGATTGCTGCATGGTCCGGTCGTCGGTCGCCTGCCGCTCGGACTCGGAGAGCGTCACGATCAGCATGTCGCCCTGCCCGCTCACGTCGAGCGTGGAGGAGCCGACGCCGGTGAGGCTGACCACGGGCTCGGCCAGGGCGCGCACCGCCGTCACCGCCTGCGGCAGGCCCGCGGGCTCGCTGACCCTGACGTGCAGTTCGCCCGGGGGCGCGTCGACGCGGCGGATCGTGCCGACGGTGTCGCGCAGGTCGCGCAGCGCGTCCCTGACCTCGGGCCAGAGCGCGTCCATCCGCGCCTCGTAGACGTCCTCCACCTGCACCTCGGCGAGAAGGTGCGCGCCGCCCCTGAGATCGAGGCCCAGGTTCACCAGCGTCGAGGGCAGGAACTCGGGCCATTCCGCGAGCGCCGCCGCGTTCTCGTCCGAGACCACGCCCGTCGCCTCGATCGCGGCGGCGGCGTCGTTGTGGCGCTCGACCTGCGCGTAGAACAGGTTCGGCATCGCGAAGGAAAGGCCGGCGAGGATCACCAGGACGATGAGAATCCGGTTCCAGAGCGGGATTTGAAGCATGGCGGAAAGGACCCCTGGTCGTCAGGCCGGAACGGGAGCGGGGCCGCACGGGGCCCCGTCCGCATCACTCGTCGGCGGGCTCGGTCTTGGAGCGCACCTGCGCGATGGTCGGGCGCACGACGCGCACCTTGACGCCCTGCGCGAGCTCGATCTCGACCTCGCTGTCGTCCTTGACCTTGGTGATCTTGCCGATGAGGCCGCCCTGGGTCACCACCTCGTCGCCCCGGCGGAGCGCGGCGACCATGGCCTGATGCTCCTTCACCTTCTTCTGCTGCGGACGGATGAGCAGGAAATACATGATCGCGAAGATCAGGATCAGCGGTACGAACTGGGCGAAGGCTTCCATCGGTGTCCTCTGTGTCGTGTCGGGTTCGGGCCCTGCACTGGCCGGTTGTCGTTGGTCGGAGCCGTCCGTTCCGGCCCCGCTGTCCCCCGGGTCCGGAAGTCGCGGCACCGTAATTCCGGGGTCCGGGGAAGGCAAGGCGCGCTCCCATGGCGG
>NZ_JBQLZP010000398.1:0-3481 GCF_052168335.1 Roseicyclus sp.
CCGACCGCTCGCCCGACCTCGTCCTCGTCGTCGATGTCGGCACCAACGCCGAGATCCTGCTCGGCGACACCTCGGGCGTTCTCGCCTGTTCCTCGCCCACCGGCCCCGCCTTCGAGGGCGCGCAGATCAGCGCGGGCCAGCGCGCCGCGCCCGGCGCCATCGAGCGGGTGGAGATCGACCCCGCCACCAAGGAGCCGCGCTTCAAGGTCATCGGCTGCGATCTCTGGTCGGACGAGCCGGGCTTCGCCGAGGCGACGAAGGACACCGGCGTCACCGGCATCTGCGGCTCGGGCATCATCGAGGCCGTGGCCGAGATGCGCATGGCGGGCCTTCTCGACGCCTCGGGCCTCATCGGCGGCGCCGAGGCCACCGGCACCGGGCGGGCCGAGCCGCAGGGCCGCACGCACGCCTACCTCCTCCATGACGGGACCGCGTCGGGCGGCCCCCGCATCCTCGTGACGCAGGGCGACATCCGCGCGATCCAGCTGGCCAAGTCCGCGCTCTACGCGGGCGCGCGGCTCCTCATGGACAAGCGCGGCGTCGACCGGGTGGACCGCGTGGTGCTCGCCGGCGCCTTCGGCGCGCATATCAGCCCCAGGCACGCCATGGTCCTCGGCATGATCCCCGACGCGGCCCTCGACCGCGTGACGAGCGCGGGCAACGCCGCCGGGCATGGCGCGCGCATCGCGCTCTGCAACCGGGGCGCACGCGAGCGGATCGAGGCGACGGTGCGCCGAATCCACAAGATCGAGACGGCGGTGGAACCGCGCTTCCAGGAGCATTTCGTGAACGCCAACGCGCTGCCGCACGCGGTCGATCCGTTCCCGGAACTCGGCAAGGTGGTGAGCCTGCCCTCCGTCCGCTTCGGCGCCTCCGCCGGCGGCGAGGATGGCGGGCGCCGGCGCCGCCGCGCATCCCGGAGCGGTCCCGAAACCGATTGACGATGGCGGCGGCGCTGCGCTATCCAGCGCGCCACGCGGCGGGTATGATGTAATGGTAGCCTGTCAGCTTCCCAAGCTGAACGCGCGGGTTCGATTCCCGCTACCCGCTCCAGAGCTTCCAGCGCCGCCGCCCCGCCGGCGGTCCGAACCTCGCGCCGCAATATCTTCACGGAAAACGGAAATCCGCCGGATCACCGGCGAGGCTCGCGCATGGAGGCCGCCGCCCCTTGCACATGCCGCGCACCTGCGCCAGACCCGCGCCATGCTCTACCACACGCCCCTCGACGCCCCCGCGCTCCGCACCCTCGGCATCCCGGAACCCTGGGGCTTCGGCCTCGCGGACCGCGTCCGCTTCGGCGAACTGGACGCGCTCGGCCACGTGAACAACGCCGCCTATCTCACCTGGTTCGAAAGCTTCCGCCTGCCCTACCTCGCCGCGCGCCGGATCACAGATTACAGCCCGGAAAGCCCCCGCCTCGTGCTCAGGCGCACCGCCTGCGACTACCTGGCCGAGCTCTTCGCCGGGCAGGACTACGTGGTGACGGGCCGCACACGCGCCTTCCGGCGCACCTCCTTCACGATGGAATTCGCCGTCTGGCTGCCCGCCGCCGCGGGTGCGGCGCGCTGCACCACGACCGGCGAGGCCATCGTCGTGCTCCTGAACTGGACCGGCACCGGCCGCCACCCGATCCCCGAGGCCGGACGCCGCGCCTTCCTCGAACTCGACGGCGCGCTGGACGAAAGCGCCTGAACGCCGCGCTTTCATCTTTCCTCAAATACGCACTCCGACGCCGCCGCCCCGCGCGGACCTCAGCCCGCTCGGCGCGCGAAGGCCACCAGCGCCCGCGTCGAGCCGTCCTTGTCCGCCCCGTCCGCCGCGCCCGTCAGCACCGGCTCGAGCGCCTTGGCGAGTTCCTTGCCCAGTTCCACGCCCCACTGGTCGAAGGAGTTGATCCCGAGGATCACCCCCTCGACGAAGACGCGGTGCTCGTAGAGCGCCACGATCTGCCCCAGCACGCGCGGCGTGAGCCTGCGGTACATCAGCGTGGTCGACGGCCGGTCGCCGGGGAAGACGCGGTGGCGCGCCTGCCGCTCCAGCTCCGCCCCGTCCAATCCCTTCGCCGCCATGATCGCCCGCGCCTCCTCGAGGGATCGGCCCCGCATCAGCGCCTCGGACTGCGCGAGACAGTTGGCCAGCAGCAGCCGGTGATGATGCGCCAGCTCCGGCTCGTGACCCTCTGCGGCGACGATGAACTCGCAAGGCACGATCCGCGTGCCCTGGTGGATGAGCTGGTAGAAGGCGTGCTGGCCGTTCGTCCCGGGCTCGCCCCAGACGATGGGGCCGGAAGTCTCGGCCAGGTCGGTGCCGTCCATCGCCACGCGCTTGCCGTTCGATTCCATCTCGAGCTGCTGGAGATATGCGGGAAGCCGCGCAAGCCTCTGATCGTAAGGCAGAACCGCGCGGGTCGCATGGCCGCAGACCTGGTTGTGCCAGATGCCGACGAGGGCCAGCAGAACGGGCAGGTTCTCGGGCAGCTCCGCCTGCCGGAAATGTCCGTCCATCGCGCGGCCGCCCGCGAGGAACTCGGCGAAGTCCTCCGGCCCCACGGCGATCATCAGCCCGAGCCCGATCGGCCCCCAGAGCGAGTAGCGCCCGCCGACCCAGTCCTCGAAGCCGAAGACGCGCGCGCGATCGATGCCGAAGGCGGCCGTCCTGTCGACCGCGCTCGACAGCGCGGCGAACTGCGCGCCGGGCTCGGCGACGGAGGCGGCCAGCCAGTCCCGCGCCGTCTCGGCGTTGGTCATCGTCTCGATCGTGGTGAAGGTCTTGGAGGCCACGATCACCAGCGTCCGGTGTGGGTCGAGGCCCTTCAGCGTATCGTGGATATGCGCCCCGTCCACGTTCGAGACGTAATGCAGGCGCGGCCCGTCGTGATACGGGGCCAGCGCCAGCGTCGCCATGGCAGGCCCGAGGTCCGAGCCGCCGATGCCGATGTTCACCACGTCGGTGAAGGCGCCGCCCGGCCCCGCGAAGGCGCCCGAGCGCACCTCTTGCGCGAACGCCTCCATCCGCGCGCGCGTCGCCAGCACCTCGGGCATGACGTCCTGCCCATCGACGAGGATCGGCCCCTCGGTCGCGCGGAGCGCGGTGTGCAGGACGGCGCGCCCCTCCGTCTCGTTGATCTTCGCGCCGCCGAACATCGCCTCGCGCCGCGCCTCGACGCCCGCCTCCCGCGCGAGGCGGAGGAGGAGCGTCATCGCCCCTTCGTCGAGATGCGTCTTGGAGAAGTCGAAGAGCAGCCCGTCCGCCCTGCGCGAAAAGGCCTCCGCCCGCCCCGGATCGCCGAAGAGGTCCATGATCCGGCGCGCGCCCTGGCCCGCGCGATGCGCCCTCAGATCGTCGAAAATCGTCATTCAGCTCACTCCGCCCAATGCACAATGGCCTGTCCCAGCACCGCCCGGATCGGCGCCTCCATCGGGTCGAGCGTCATCGCGCGCTCGAGCGCCGCGCGCTTCTCGGCCCCGGTGATCAGGACGTG
>NZ_JBQLZP010000399.1:0-9265 GCF_052168335.1 Roseicyclus sp.
GCCCGGTCGAGCTCGTTCAGGAACTGGATCATCATCAGCCGGTCGAGGTCGGGCCAGCGGGCGAGGATCGCCTCGAAGGCCCGGCGCGGAAAGGCGGAGATCTCGGCGCCGGTCGCCGCTTCGATGGCGAAGTGCGAGGGGCCGTCGAAAACCCGCCCGAAGACGTCGCCCGTGGCCAGCAGCCCGACGACATGCTGCCGCCCGTCCGGCAGCGTCTTCTCCATCTTGAGGATACCCGAGGCCACGATGCCCACGAGATCGGACGGGACGCCCGAGCGCTGGACCGTCTCGCCGGCGCGGTAGCGGCGCATCCGGCAGAGGCTTCTGAGCTCCGCCCGCAGCGGCTCCGGCAGGGCGGCGAGCTCGGCCCAGGGCGCGAGGCTGCACGACACGTCACGGCGGGGCACGGACTGGTCCGGCGGCGGTGCTTTCGGCCGTTTCGGTTTCGCCATGCCTGCCCCCTCGAAAGGCCGGCGCCGAAGCGTCCCGCCACCTGACGGGACGCCGCCGCGGCGGCGCGTGATCACCCGGCGCATCGCGCGCGCTCCACCATTCCTCCTGAAACATTGCGCATCGTCAATGAAATCCGTCCCCGCTCGCGTTTTCCTTCCGATGTGGGCCCGTGCCGTCTGGGGGAGGAGAGCATGAGGGGTCGGAAGACTTGGGCGCTGGTGATGAGCGGGATGCGCGCACGCATCCTGCGGGGTCTCGAGAGCGCGGAGGGCGAGGAGCCGATCGAACTGGTCAGCCAGGCCCGCTCGCCGCACCTGCGCGACATCATGGCAGACAAGCCCGGCCGAAGCTTCGCGTCGGCGGGCGGCGGGCGGCGCTCGGCGATGGAACCCGGCGGCGACGTCATCCTGCGCGACATGCAGGATTTCGCACAGGACACCGGCCTCTTTCTCGAGCGGCACCGGCGCGCGGGAGACTTCGAGAGGCTCGCCGTCATGGCGGAGGCGCGGATGCTCGGCGTCCTGCGCGAGGAGTTGCCGCAAAGCGTCCTGACGACGGTGTTCCTCGAGCTGCCGATGAACCTCGTGCCGCTGCCCGAGCGCGACCTCAGGACGAAGGTGCTCGACCTCATCCGGTCGCACCGGGCCGCGGAGTGAACCGAAAGGGGGCGCGATGATACATGTGAGGAACGAGGGGGCGGTTGCGGCCTGCACCGGCTGCCGCCTGCGGACGCGCGACCTCTGCGCCGCCCTGTCCGCGTCGGGACTGACCCGCACGGCGCCGCGCCTTCGGCGCCTCCGCCGCGGGGCGGTGGTCCAGGACGAGAGCGGCACGCCCCGGCTGACCGGCATCCTGCGCAACGGCTACCTGCGCACGGAACGGATGATGCAGGACGGGCGGCGCAACGTCCTCGTGCTCTCGACACCGGGCGACCTCGTCGGCGACTGGACGGCGGCGGGACCGTCCTACGCCGTATCGGCGGCCACGGACGTGGAGATGTGCGTCTTCGACGCCCGCGCCCTCCGCCATGCGGCCGAGCGCGACGCAAGCCTCCATCTCGGGATCCTCAGGGAGGTCTCGCGGCAGCATGGCCGCCTCCTCGAGCAGATCTGGCGCCGCGGCGCGCTCCACAGCCGCGAGCGGGTCATCGCCTTCATGCTGCTGGCCTGCGAGATCATGCCGACCGAGTTCCTGCCCGGGGGCGGCGCCATCGTCGGCATCGAGGTCTCGCGCCGCGACTGGGCGGACATGGCCGGCACCACGGTCGAGACGATCTGCCGGGTGCTCGCATGGCTTTCCGGCATCGGCGCGGTCGAGACGCTGGATGCGGGACGCTACCGCATCCGCGATCTGGCCGAGCTGACCGCGCTCGCCGGCCTCGACGCGGTGCCATGCCCGCCTCCGGGCGCCGACCCGGTGCGGCAGTGCCCTGCTCCGGGCGACGCTGCCGCAGGCGCGATCGCCGCAGCCGAAGCTCCCTGAGGCCCGAAGCCCCGGCGGCGCGCGGTGTCCCGTCGCGCCGCCGCCCCGCTCCCGCTCCACGCCGGCAGGGGCGCGGAGCGGCACCTCATTCCTGGATCGACTCGAGATACCGCGCGATCGACAGGATGCGCCCCCGCACGATGATCTCCGCGCCGTAGCGGCCGCTGTCCTCGATGGCGCTCGCCATGAAGCGGTCGCCCCAGACCGGCATGGCCGTCCCGTGCGGGCCGACGCCGGTGCGCCCGTCGATCACCTGGATGACCTCGAGGAGCGGAAAGACACCGTCATGCGCCGCGGCGAGCGTCGTCAGCGAGGGCGTCTCGACGTTCATGTAGCGCGCGACGGGACCGTCCCCGAGCCCGCTCTCGCCGTGGCAGGCGGAACAGGCGTACATGTACTCGGTCCGTCCCGTCTCGTCGGCAAGGGCGGGCGGGCCCATGAGGCCTCCGACTGCGGCGACGGCGGCCGAGACGAGTGCGGAATGGCGGAACAGGCTATCTGGCATCTGGGCCTCCTCGTGAAGTGGGACGGGATCTGCGATCCCTGCCCCCGAGGCTCCGTCACGCCCGGACCCGCTGCATTGACGGCGCGCAATCGAGGCTCAAGCTGCCATCGCCGACCGTGCGGCTCTTGCAGGGCCCTGCCGGTGCGGGGCCCCGGCTTCGAACGGCCCTCATCCGCAGGCAGACGTGGCCGTCGCGCGCCGCCTCGCGCTCCTCCATCGGCCTGAGCCGGATCGCCGGGGGTGTGGCCGCTCAGGGCAGGAACGCGAGCTGGTAACCCACGCCGCGCACCGTCCGGACCGGATCGCGACCCAGGGCGCCAACGAGCTTCCTCCTCGTGCGACTGACGTAGATGTCGACGAAGCGGGCATTCTGCGAGGCCATCGACCCGAATGCGATGGTCAGCAGTTCCTCGCGCCGCCAGACGTGGTCCGGCAGGTCGAACATCGGCCCGAGGATGCGGAAGTCGTTGAGGCCGATCGGCGCCGAAGCGGCGCCCATGCTGAGCGTCAACGCGGCCTCGTCCAGCAGGAGGTCTCCGACGCCGCGCCGCTGGGAGAGGGCCAGCGGACGGCAGCGACGGACGAGCGCCCGGAGCCGCAGCACCACCTCCGTCAGCCCGGCGGCGGGGTCGATGGGCTCGACCTCCGCGATCGCGGTTGCCCCTGACGGCAGGGCAGCGAACCGAGGCGACGCCTCGCGGAGCGGCTGGAGCACCACGATACCGATCTTCGTCGTCCGGACATGCCGTGCGAGCGTGTCGAACACATCCGCGCCGAAGTCGCGGCCCAGGATCGCGACGTCGGGGCGGTGAACCTCCACCGCTGCGCCGAGCGCGGCGCGTGCGGCGCAGCTCTGGAGGTTCGGCATCCATGGACCGAGGCGCGCGACGAGCGACGCGACCTCCGGCGACGAGACGTCGGCCACGCAGTGGACCGGGGCGGCCCGCGGAAGGATGTCGTCCGCCTCGAGGTCGAGAATACCCGTCACCGGCTCAGCCCAGGGTATAGCCCACGCCGCGCACCGTGCGGACGGGATCGCGGCCGAGCGCGGCGAGGAGCTTGCGGCGCGTCCGGTTGAGTTTCACGTCGACGACGCGAGGGTTGTTCCGGGTCATCGCGCCGTAGGCGACGGTCAGCAGCTCCTCGCGCCGCCAGACGTGGTCCGGCAGGTCGCACATCGGCCCGAGCAGCCGGAAGCCGTCGAGCGTCAACGGCGCCGTGTCCGCGCCCGCCGAGAGGGTCAGCGCCCCCTCGTCGAGCACGAGGTCCCCGATGCTGCGCCGCTCCGACAGGGCGAGCGGCCGGCAGCGCCGCAAGAGCGCGCGGAGCCGCAGGACCACTTCCGGCAGCCCGGCGGCGGGGTCGATGGGCTCGACCTCCGCGACGGGCGGCACGCCGTCGAAACGCGCCAACGCCTCGCGGAGCGGCTGAAGCACGACCACGCCGATCCGCGCGGTCCTGACATGGGCGGCGAGCTCGCCGAGCGCCGCCGCGTCGAAGTCGCGGCCGAGGATGGCGACGTCGGGGCGGTGAAGCTCTACAGCCTCCCGAAGCTCGGCGCGGGTGGCGCAACTCCTGAGGTTCGGCATCCAGGGGCCGAGGCGCGCAACCAGCGCCACCACCTCGGGCGACGAGACGTCGGCCACGCAGTTCACCGGAGCGGCGCGGGGGAGGATGTCCTCCGCCGCGAGATCGAGGATGGCCCCTCCGGGCTCAGCCAAGCGCGTAGCCGGCACCGCGGACGGTCCGGATCGGGTCGCCCGCGTCGGCGGCCCTGAGGGCCTTGCGCAGGCGTCCGACGTGGACGTCCACCGTGCGGCTGTCCACGTAGATGTCGCGGCCCCAGACCCGGTCGAGCAGTTGCTCGCGGCTCCAGACCCGGCCCGGCCGCTCCATGAACGCGGTCAGGAGGCGGAACTCGGTCGGCCCGAGGCTGAGGCTGATCCCGTCGCGATAGACGCGGTGCTCGGCGAGATCGACGACGATGTCCTCGAACTCCAGCCGCTCGCCCACCGCCGCGGGGCGGATGCGGCGGAGCTGCGTGCGCAGACGCGCCAGAAGCTCGGCGATGGAGTAGGGCTTCACGATGTAGTCGTCGGCGCCGGTCTCGAGGCCGCGGATCTTGTCGGTCTCCTCGGACCGGGCGGAGAGCATGATGACGGGAATGCGCGCGGTCTCGCCCGACATCTTGAGCTGGCGGCAGACCTCGATCCCCGAGACGTTCGGCAGCATCCAGTCGAGGATGATGACGTCGGGCGGCGTCTCGCGCACGAGGACGAGCGCCTCGTCGCCCGCCTCGGCGGTGACGACCTCGTAGCCTTCGGCGCGGATGTTGTAGGCGAGGACCTCGCGCTGCGCGGGTTCGTCCTCGACCACGAGAACCAGGGGCTCGCCGGCCATCCGACCCTCCGCCCCTTACGACCCGTCGCCCAGCGTGGGCACGGTCGTGTGCTTGGGCCGCTCCTCGTCGGGGGCGTCGCCCGTCACCATGTAGATGACCTGCTCGGCGATCGAGGTGGCGTGGTCGCCCATCCGCTCGATGTTCTTGGCCATGAAGTGCAGGTGCATGCAGGTGGTGATGTTGCGCGGGTCCTCCATCATGAAGGTCAGGTACTCGCGGAACAGCGCGGAATACATCTGGTCCACCTCGAGGTCGCGCTCGCGCACGTCGCGCGCCTTGTCGGCGTCGTGCTGGATGTAGGCGTCGAGCACGTCCTTCAGCATCAGCTCCACCTGCCGCGCCATCCGCCGGAGCGAGGCGCCGGTCCCGTTCACGGGTGGCTGGTCCATGATCGCCTCGGAGCGCTTGGCGATGTTCTTGGCGTAGTCGCCGATCCGCTCGAGGTTGTTGGAGATGCGGAAGACCGACAGGACGGTGCGCAGGTCGGACGCGATGGGCTGGCGCTGCGCGATGATGCGCGCCGCCTCCTCGTTGATCTGGTCGTCGAGCGCGTCGATGGCCGCATCGCCCTGGCGCACCTCGCGCGCGAGCTCGGGATCGCGGCTCTCGAAGGCCAGCGCGGCCTTGGCGATGGCGTCCTCCACGAGGCCGCCCATCCGCATGATCCGGGCCTGGATGCCCTCGAGATCGCGGTCGAAGGAGGAGACGATGTGTTCGGTGGGGGCCATGATGAAGCTTGTCCTGAAATCTGGGCTCAGCCGATCCGGCCGGTGATGTAGCTCTCGGTGCGGGGATCGTCGGGATTGGTGAAGATCTTGGACGTGTCGCCGTATTCGACGAGCTCCCCGAGATGGAAGAAGGCCGTCTTCTGGCTGACGCGGGCGGCCTGCTGCATCGAATGGGTCACGATCACCACCGAGAAGCGCGAGCGCAGCTCGTCGATCAGCTCCTCCACCTGCGCCGTCGCGATCGGGTCGAGCGCCGAGCAGGGCTCGTCCATCAGCAGGACCTCCGGGTTCGTGGCCACGGCGCGCGCGATGCACAGGCGCTGCTGCTGGCCGCCCGAGAGGCCGGTGCCGGGCGAGGCGAGACGATCCTTCGCCTCGTCCCAGAGCGCGGCGCGGCGGAGCGACTTCTCCACGATCTCGTCGAGGTCCGCCTTGGTCCGCGCGAGCCCGTGGATGCGCGGCCCGTAGGCCACGTTGTCGTAGATCGACTTGGGGAACGGGTTCGGCTTCTGGAACACCATGCCGACCTTGGCGCGGAGCTGCACCGGGTCCACGCGCTTGTCGTAGATGTCCTCGCCGTCGAGCGTGATCTCGCCCTCGATGCGGGCGATGTCGATCGTGTCGTTCATCCGGTTGAGGCAGCGCAGGAAGGTGGACTTGCCGCAGCCCGAGGGGCCGATGAAGGCCGTCACCGTGTTGTCGAGGATGTCGACGTCCACCTTCTTGATCGCGTGGGTGTCGCCATAGAACACGTCCACGCCGCGCGCCTGCATCTTGGTGTCGAGGTTGTCCACGTTCCGCCCCGTGATCTGCATGTCGTTCATATCGGTATCCTCCATGGGGCTCACCACCTGCGCTCGAACCGGCGCCGCAGCAGGACGGCGATGGCGTTCATGACGATCAGGAATACCAGGAGCACGATGATCGCGCCCGAGGCCCGCTCGACGAAGGCGGGGTCGGAGCGCTGCGTCCACTGGTAGACCTGCACCGGCAGCGCCGAGGCCGGATCGAACAGCCCGTCGAGCGGCGCGTCGGGATATTCGCGCACGAAGGCCACCATCCCGATGAGGAGCAGCGGCGCGGTCTCGCCAAGCGCCTGCGCGAGGCCGATGATCGTGCCGGTCAGGATGCCGGGCGCGGCCAGCGGCAGGACGTGGTGGAACACGCTCTGCATCTTCGAGGCCCCCAGCCCGAGCGCCGCCTGCCGGATCGAGGGCGGCACCGCGCGAAGCGAGGCGCGCGTCGCGATGATGATGGTGGGCAGCGTCATCAGCGTGAGGACGAGGCCGCCCACGATGGGCGCGGACTGCGGCAGGCCCGCGAAGTTGATGAAGATCGCGAGGCCGAGGATGCCGAACACGATCGAGGGCACGGCCGCGAGGTTCGAGATGTTCACCTCGATGAGGTCGGTGAAGCGGTTCTTCGGCGCGAATTCCTCGAGGTAGATCGAGGCGGCGACCCCGATGGGCAGCGCCAGCGCGAGGACCACCAGCATCATGTAGAACGAGCCGATGATCGCGACGCCGAGGCCCGCCGCCTCGGGACGCGTGTCGGAGGCGTCGGGCGAGGTGACGAAGTTGAAGTTGAACCGTGTCTCGATGTGGCCCGTGTCGGCCAGCGCCTGCGCCAGGACGAGCTGCTCGGGCGTCACGTTGCTGTCACGCTCGGCCGAGGCCATGGTGACGCGGCCCTTGAAGTAGCCGTCGATCCGCCCGCCCGCCAGGACCTGCACCTCGATCGTCTCGCCGACGAGCCCGGGGTTCGCCAGGACGCGGTTGCGGAGCTGCGCCGGCGCCTCCTCCGAGATCATGCGGGCGAGGGTCTGGATCGACATGTCGTGCTCGATCCCCAGCGCCTCGACATGCTCGGCGAAGCCCTGGGCGAGGATCGGCAGGTAGCCGAAGGTCGTGACGCTCGCCATCTCGGCGGGGTCGCGGTTGCCCTGCGGGTCGAGCCGTTCGGCCGTCAGCGTCACCGGAAAGCTGATGTAGGTCTGCCGGAACGAGCTGAGGCCGTTCGACAGGATCGAGATCAGGAGCAGGATCAGCGCGATGATGCCCACGCTGACGGCGGCCACGCCGTAGGCCCGGAAGCGCGCCTCGGAGCGGTTGCGGCGGCGCGTGCGCTCGTCCTGCGCGAGGAGCGAACCCGCCCTCTGCGGCCGGGGCGCGTCGGTGAGGGTCGCGTCGGTCATTCGTACTGTTCCCGGTACTTGCGGACGATGTAGAGCGCGAGGACGTTGAGCCCGAGCGTGATGACGAAGAGCGTCAGGCCCAGCGCGAAGGCCACCAGCGCCTCGGGGCTCTCGAAGTTCGTGTCGCCGGTGAGCTGGCCCACGATCTTGACGGTCACGGTCGTCATCGCCTCGAACGGATTGAGGCTGAGCTTCGCCGCCGCCCCCGCGCCCAGCACCACGATCATCGTCTCCCCGATCGCGCGCGAGGCCGCGAGCAGCACCGCGCCGACGATGCCGGGCAGCGCGGCGGGCAGGATCACCTGCTTGACCGTCTCGGACTGCGTCGCGCCGAGCCCGTAGGAGCCGTCGCGCAGCGATTGCGGCACCGCGTTGATGATGTCGTCCGACAGCGAGGAGACGAAGGGAATGAGCATGATGCCCATCACCACGCCCCCCGTCATCACCCTCGACGACGAGGACCCGAGGCCCAGCGGCTCGGCGAAGTAGTCGCGCAGGAGCGGGCCGACGGTGATGAGCGCGAAGAGGCCGTAGACGATGGTCGGGATGCCCGCGAGAATCTCGATCAGGGGCTTGGCGACCGAGCGCACGCGCTTGGACGCGTATTCCGCCATGTAGACCGCCGAGAAGAGTCCGATGGGAACCGCGACGAGGAGCGCGATGAACGAGACGTAGAGCGTCCCCCACAGCAGCGGGATGAGGCCGAGGTCCGAGTTGCCCTCGAAGCTCGGGCGCCACTCGAGGCCGAAGAAGAACTCCCGCCAGGGGTAGAGATCGAAGAAGTTGAACGTCTCGAAGAGCATCGAGAACACGATGCCGACCGTGGTCAGGATCGCGATGGTCGAGGCCAGCATCAGGATCGCGAGGATCGCGTATTCCACGGAGTTGCGGGCGCGAAACTCGTGGTGCGAGCGCGCATACGCGTAGCCGAGGCCGAGCGCCGCAAGCACCAGGACGGCCACGGACATCGCAGTGCGTGCGGTGCTGGTCAGTGCGCGGTATTCCTGCGCCGCGCGCAGGACGGGGGCCGATACGTCGGTGCCGAGCGCCACGCCGACTTCGCCCAGCCGGCCGCGGATGTCGGTCAGTTCGGTGCGGAGGTTGCGCGCCTCCTCCCGCGTCAGCGCGCCGCGCTCGATGGCGGTCTCGATCCCCTCGGCGAGGCGCCGCACCTCGGTCATCACCAGCCCGCGCGAGCCCATCTCGGAGATCTCGCTGTCCGGGATCATGCCGGTGACGCTGCGCTCGATCACGAGCGGCTGCACGATCAGCCAGACCGCCATCACGAGCAGCGCGGGCACGACGGTGAGGATCAGCGCGTTGGTGCCGTAGTAGCCGGGCAGCGAATGCAGGCGGCGGGAGTCGCCGCCGGCGCTGGCGATGGCCTTCCGGCGCCCGAGGACGTAGCCGACCGCACCCATGACGAGGACGATACTGAGGAGCGTGAGAAGCGACATGGAGGGGCCCGGCTGTCTGGAAAGGACGGGGCCGCGCGACGCGGC
>NZ_JBQLZP010000400.1:0-3074 GCF_052168335.1 Roseicyclus sp.
GGCCGTCCGCGGGCGGAGCTTCCGGCGCGGGCGCCTCCGGCGCGGCGGCCTCCTCCGCCGCGGGCGGAGCCGTCTCGGCACCGGCTGCGGGCGCCTCCCCGACCGCCGCCGGAGCCTCCGCGGAGCGTTGCGGCAGCGGCGTGTTCAGCGACACGATCGCCGCAACGGTGAGGGAGACCACAATCCCCCAGAAGACGCCAAGGATGATGCCACCGCCCATGCCTGCCCACCTTTCTCCTGGCCCGGTCGATCCGACCGGACCCGCAGCCGCGCGCCCCGAACCGCCGTCCTGTTCTCGCCGATCGTTCCCGAGGGGTCGCGCTTGACCCCGGGGCGCGGCTTTGAAACATGTATAACCCGGGCGCGGCGCGCCTTCACCCCCCTATCGCGAGGCGCGCGAGATGCTGCTGCTGATCGACAACTACGACAGCTTCACCTGGAACCTCGTGCACTACCTGGGCGAGCTCGGGGCCGAGGTGAAGGTGGTGCGCAACGACGCGCTGACCGTGCAGGACGCGCTCGCGCTGCGGCCCGAGGCGATCGTGGTCTCCCCCGGCCCCTGCGACCCCGCGCAGGCCGGCATCTGCGTGCCGCTGATCCGGGCGGCGGCGGGCGCGGGCGTGCCGCTCTTCGGCGTCTGCCTCGGCCACCAGGCCATCGGCGAGGCCTTCGGCGGCCGCGTGGTCCGCCATACGGAGATCGTGCACGGCAAGCTCGGGCAGATCCTGCACGAGGGGCGCGGCGTCTTCGCGGGGCTGCCCTCGCCGCTCGCGGCCACGCGCTACCACAGCCTCGTGGTCGAGCGCGCGAGCCTTCCGCCCGAACTGGAGGTCACGGCCGAGCTCGCCGACGGCACCATCATGGGCCTGCGCCACCGGACCCTGCCCATCGAGGGCGTGCAGTTCCACCCCGAGAGCATCCGGTCCGAGCATGGCCACGCGCTCCTCAAGACCTTCCTGACGCTGGCCAAGGAGAGCCTGCCCGCATGAGCGACACGATGAAGCCCCTGATCTACGCGGCCTCCGAGGGGCCGCTCAGCCGCTCGCAGGCCGAGGCCGCCTTCGAGGAGCTGTTCGAAGGCACGGCCACGCCGGCGCAGATGGGCGGCTTTCTCATGGCGATGCGGGCGCGGGGCGAGTCGGTCGCCGAATACGCCGCGGCCGCCAAGGTGATGCGCGAGAAATGCGTGAAGGTCCGCGCGCCCGAGGGTGCGATGGACATCGTCGGCACAGGCGGCGACGGGATGGGCACGCTCAACATCTCGACCGGGGCGGCCTTCGTCGTGGCGGGCGCGGGCGTGACGGTGGCCAAGCACGGCAACCGCAACCTCTCGTCGAAATCGGGCGCGGCGGATGCGCTTTCCGAGCTCGGGATCGACGTGATGGTCGGCCCCGAAGTGGTCGAGCGCGCCATCGCCGAGGCCGGGATCGGCTTCATGATGGCGCCGATGCACCATCCGGCGATGAAGCACGTGATGCCGGTGCGCCAGGAGCTGGGCTCGAAGACCATCTTCAACATCCTGGGCCCGCTGACGAACCCCGCGGGCGTGAAGCGGCAGCTCACCGGCGCCTTCGCGATCGACCTCATCTTCCCCATGGCCGAGACGTTGCAGGAGCTCGGCAGCGAGGCCGCCTGGCTCGTCCATGGCGAGGACGGGACGGACGAGATCTCGATCTCGGGGCCGACGCAGGTGGCGGAGCTGAAGGACGGCCGCGTCCGGGGCCGCGTGGTCCACCCGGAGGATGCGGGCCTGCCGGTGCATCCCTTCCGCGACATCCTCGGCGGCAGCCCGGCCGAGAACGCCGCGGCGCTCCGCGCGCTCCTCGAGGGCGCGACGGGCGCCTACCGCGACGCGGTGCTCCTGAACGCGGCGGCGGCGCTCGTGGTGGCGGGCCGCGTGGCCGAGCTGCGCGACGGCGTCGAGGTCGCGGCCGAGAGCATCGACAGCGGCGCGGCGAAGCGCGCGGTCGAGACGCTCTCCCGGATCACCCGGGGCGGCTGAGGGCGGGCGCTCCGCGTCAGGCCGCGCCCCGCGCGACTCGATCGCGGAGACCGCGTCGCGCCGGGCGATGCGGCCGGCACCAGGGGGCCGACGCCGGTGGACATGCGCCCGCCGCGCCCGTAAACCACGGGATCATGAGCACCATTCTCGACCGCATCAAGGCCTACAAGCTCGAGGAGATCGCTGCCGCGAAGGCGGCGCGTCCCCTCGCGACCGTGGAGGCGGCCGCCCGTGCGGCGGGCCCCGTCCGTCCCTTCGGCGGTGCGCTGAAGGCCGCGACCGGCGCGGGCTACGGCCTCATCGCCGAGATCAAGAAGGCGAGCCCGTCCAAGGGCCTGATCCGCGCCGACTTCGACCCGCCCGCGCTCGCCCGCGCCTACGAGGACGGCGGCGCCACCTGCCTCTCGGTCCTGACCGACGCGCCCTCCTTCCAGGGGGCGCCGGAGTTCCTGACCGCGGCGCGCGAAGCCGTCTCGCTGCCGGCGCTGCGCAAGGACTTCCTCTACGACACCTACCAGGTCGCCGAGGCGCGGGCCTGGGGCGCGGACTGCATCCTCATCATCATGGCCTCGGTCGAGGACGCCCTCGCCGCCGAGCTCGAGGACGCCGCGCATCACTGGGGGATGGACGCGCTGATCGAGGTCCATGACGGCGCCGAACTCGACCGCGCGCTCCGGCTGAAGAGCCCCCTCATCGGCATAAACAACCGCAATCTCAATACCTTCGAGACCACGCTTCAGACGACGCGCGAGCTTGCCGGGCGGGTGCCTGCCGACCGGATGGCGATCTCCGAATCCGGCCTCTTCACGCCTGCCGACCTCGCCGACATGGCGGCCCATGGCGCACGCGCCTTCCTCATCGGCGAAAGCCTGATGCGGCAGGCGGACGTGGCGGCGGCCACCCGCGCGCTCCTCGGCCACGAGGTGCCCGCGGCATGACGGGCCCGCTCACCCATTTCGACGCCGCGGGACAGGCCCACATGGTCGACGTCTCGGAAAAGGACGTCACGGCGCGCACCGCCGTCGCCGAGGGGCACGTCCGCATGACGGCCGAGACCCTCGCCCTCGTCGAG